>JBBSWR010000061.1:0-2080 GCA_038046185.1 Nanobdellota archaeon | reverse complement strand
GAAGAAAAATTAAGAAAAATAGATGAGGAAAAGAAGAAGAAAGAAGAGGAAAAAATGGTTAAAGATGAAAACAAGCGCGCTGAAAAAGAGGAAAAACTAAGGCTGCTTGAAGAAAAGAAGATGCAGGAAGAAACTGAACAGCAAAAAGTCCCCTATGCAACAGAAGAACAGATAAAAGAAAAAAAGCCGGAAGCCGGAACGAAAGAGAAGATTATAAAGAATCTTGCCGGCAGGAGCAAGGATTTCGGGAAGTGCTTTAATCTTCTGGAAAGCGCAAGAAAGGAGATAGGCGCAAACAAAAACAGGGCGAAAGAGCTGTACGCCAAAGCCAGAGAGGTTTATGTCGGATTGGACTATCATGAGAAAAAAGAAATATATAGTGAATTAATGGAGCTGTATAACGAATTGTTAAAATAGAATTATCTTAGAGAATCTTCAATCGGCTTCTTAACTTTTGATTTCTGGGCTTCCTTCTGCAAATCAACACCCAGCCCCTGCAGATTTTTGATGTGCATCTGCATAAGCTGCTCAACTATGGAAAGTATTTTCAGCATTTCTTCCCTCTCCTTTGCAAGAGTTGTCAAAGCGCCCTTGTGGAAACCTATCTGCTCATCCCTGCTTACCTGATTTGGCTGTTCTTTCTGCATTTCAATTTGTAAAGAATAATGGGAATATTTAATTGTTTCTATAATGTCGGACACAAATAATTTATTGGGAATAGTTGTGTCCGCCGAATATAGTATTGGAGCAATATTGCTCAATCATTTACTTCCAACACTATAAAAACAGCAGTTAAATAATTGAGAATATTATTTAAAATACTAAAAAAGAAAAATAAAAAATCATTTTTTAGTGACTTTTTCTTCCTTTATCACAAACTTTGCAATCATAAACACAACAAATGCTATGACAACAAAATTTATAACGGCGCCCAGGAAATGCCCCCAAGAGAGGACTATCGGGCCAAGAGCGAATGTAGCTGTCTGCCATGCCCCGCCGGGTATAAACGGAGTTACAATCGGCATGATGAGGTCATTAACCAATGCCTGTATCAAAACGGTTGCAGCTATGCCTATGATGAACGCAGTGGCCAGCCCCATTACCTTATACTCATCTAAAAATTCTTTAAATTCCTGTATAAATTTTTGCACTACTCCCATGAAATCACCCTAAGTACAGGGATACTTCAAAATATTTAAGCTTGTTGGAATCTAAACATTTTTAAAAAAGAGAGTAATGGTAATATTATGACGCAGGTTTTAGGTATTGTTAAAGAAGGCAAGCTGATTCCGGAAGAGCTGTGGATTAAATTCATCAGCGGCATGCAGAATGGGTTTGACAATCTGGAAACTAATAATGAAAGAGCCAAGAGAGAAGTTGCTGAGGCAGTTGTCAATTCTGTCAAGAAAAGAATTGCGCCTAAATTCGGAATATTGTTTTCCGGCGGAGTGGACAGCTCGCTAATATCATTCGTATCCAAGCAGCTTAAATGCAATTTTACCTGCTACACCGTGGGAATTGAAGGCTCCGACGACATAATATGGGCGCAGCAGGCCGCAAAAGAATATAATTTTAATTTCAGGTATAAAATTTTAACACTGGATGAATTTGAAATTGTTTTAAAAGAAACTATAAGGATTCTGAACGATGCGGATATTGTAAAGGCAAGCGTTGGCTCTGTTTTGTATGCTGCCGGCAAGATTGCAGCTGCTGACGGCAACAATATTCTGTTCGGCGGCCTAGGAAGCGAGGAACTGTTTGCAGGCTATAAGCGGCATGAAGATGTTCTTGGAAAAAATGATTTTGAAGCCCTGCATAATGAATGCTGGAACGGGCTTAAGAATATGTGGAAAAGAGATTTAACCAGGGACTTTGCAATTGCGAAAAAACTTAATCTTGAATTAAGAACCCCGTTTTTAGACAAGGATTTGATTAAAGCTGCGATGAATGTCCATCCGATGCTTAAGATTGACAAAGACAACAAGAAGATAATTTTGAGGGAAGCTGCTGAGTTTTTGGGATTAAAGAAAGAGTTTGCATGGCGCAAGAAGCAGGCTGCGCAGTACGGAAGCAATTTTGT
>JBBSWR010000060.1:0-1841 GCA_038046185.1 Nanobdellota archaeon | reverse complement strand
TTAAAACGCAAAAATATATAAATAGAACTCGATAACTTAAGCTGGGGGTTGTTCATTAAAATGAGACTTACATTAGCAGAGCCAGGTTACCTGAAGGAGAGCATAGCTATAATCTCTGATTTGGTCAATGAGGCAAGATTCAGGGTCAGCCAGGACGCTATTGAGCTGGTGGCAATGGACCCTGCCAATGTCGCAATGGTTGTTTTCAAGCTTCTGAGCAGCGCTTTCACAGAATACGATGTCAAGAAAGACACAGAGATGGCCATAAACCTTGGCAATTTCAAGCAGATTTTAAGGAGAGCCTCGCCAAAGGACATGCTGACTCTTGAGCTTGATGCTGACAACAGATTAAAGATTGAGCTGAGAAGCAACACAACAAGAACATTTAACCTTCCGATTATTGAACTGGAAGAGAAAGAGCAGAAAGTTCCTGATTTGAAATTCCCTGTTACAATAAAAACTACTTCAAGCATTCTTAATGAGGCGATTGCGGATGTTGATGTTGTAGGCGAATCTGTGGCGTTCATTGCAGAGCCAAAAAAATTCACTTTGCTGGCAGAAGGGGATTTGAATCAGGCCAAGATAGAGATTAGGGAAGATGACTCAACAAAAGTTGATACAAATTCCACTGAAAAAATAAAAGCAAAGTACAGCATTGAGTACCTGAAGAAAATGATTAACGGCTCAAAGCTAAGCGATGAAGTTACCATCCAGTTCAACAAGGATTATCCTCTGAAATTAGAGTACAAAGTTATTGACAAAGTAATGCTTTCTTTTATATTAGCTCCGCGAGTGGAGAACGATTAATTCGTTTGAGGAAACTTTGAAACATAAATACAATCTCAAAGATTCAATCTCCTATCCTGATGGCGGAGTAATCTCAAAAGTTATCGTAAAATCCGAACGGCTGAACGTGACTCTGTTTTCTATGGCGGCCGGCACCGAAATAGGCGAGCACACCAGCACTAAGGAGGGAACGGTTTATGTTATCGAAGGAGATGGAGTCTTTACTCTGGCCAATGAATCAATTGTAATGAAAGCCTCTGTGTTAATCCACATGATAGCGAACCAGCCACACAGCATTGCTGCAAACAAAAACACGAGTTTCTTGCTGACACTCATTGGGTAGTTATCCATAACATACACACAATTATTATTACTATGCTTGTATTAATTCATCAAAACAAAGATAACAAGCGACAACCCTTGAATACAATTGAGAAATTCTTCATAATCAAGATACTATTCAATCATCGGCAGATGGGCAATTTTGTACCAGAATTTAACTTTAGGAAGAATAATAGCTCGTCTGAAAGAGGCTCTCCCATAATCAATAATATGCCAAAAAAGTAGCCATATGCCGAAGACTAAGAAGAATCCATAATCAATTAAGTTTTTATATAGATAATAGTTCTTTGGATATTATATCCAAGTGATTGAAATGAGCGAAGAGCATCCCAATAAAAGCCAGCCGGATTATTCTAAAGCGCTAAAGTACTATGAAGATGCCAAGAAACTCGGCCGTAAGGGCGAGGCGGATAAGGTGCTTGCAGGGCTTAACGCCAAGTATCATAATAATGTGCCGCCTAAGGAAATGGAGCGTGGGTTGGAAGCTTTGACAAAAAACTCAAACTCGGGCGTTAATTATGCAGATATAGGCGCAGCAGTGGCCACAATTGGATTGACTGTGGCAGCCCCCGCTCTTGGAATTATGGCCGGGACACTTTATTTAATATCCAAATATTATTCAAGCAACGCTCACCAAACAAAACCGGCGCATTAACCAGGTAATCCCAAGTTAAGTGGGAAATAGATTTAATCTCCTTTCTTCTTTATAAAAA
>JBBSWR010000059.1:0-11444 GCA_038046185.1 Nanobdellota archaeon | reverse complement strand
ACATACCGCCTTATCATTAGCATTACCGTCATACAGATGAGTTAATGCAGAAATATTGCAATCAGAAATAAATGGATAATTAGTTTCAATAGTTGAATGCATCAAGTCATATGGATCAATTAAACAAATAGCGTTGCGTCCGTCATTACATACTGTACAATGTTGATTTGACATGGTGAATGATTTTTCCATTAATTTTAAAATAGATGGATTATCGTCGATTACTAGAACGGTTTTGCTCATATTATCATATGAAATTACCAGCATATAAAGTTCTTATATGGAACTAAAAATAACTAAAATGGTATCTAATATAGAAAATAAATACCATAATTGACCAAAATAAGTATTTTTTGTTCTTAATTAGAACTAATTAGATATTCTGGTATCATTGTTAATTTTTGTATTTTTTGTACATAACGGGATAATTTGGAAGAATAATTTGTGAATCTAATAATCACAGTAAAAAACAGTCACGCCACATCATAACACTATATTATGGTATGAACATAATGTTCTGCCTGTGATCTAGCCTGATTTTTATGAATTAAAGTTAAAAAAAAATACCTATTAGAACACAATATTTATCATATTCTTTATAATAATACCTGCCAAAATATGCTACAATGAATGACACCATATTTTAACAAAAAAATGTCGTCACTCCTAATAATCGGTTCAATAATTATTACATCTTCTATTATTTTGTTGTCGCAACCAAGTTACATCATTCCTATTAGTGATGAAAGATCTTCAGTGAATTCGTTAGACATGAAGGTATTGTATCTTGATGAAAAAAATCCAATAAAAATTGGAATTATACATTCACTTTCTGGCACTATGGCCATAAGTGAAACATCTGTTGTAGATTCCACACTTTTAGCAATAGATGAGATAAATGAAAAAGGAGGAATTTTAGGAAGAAAAATAATTCCAATTATAAAAGATGGACGTTCTGATTGGAACACATATGCCAATGAATCTGAACAGTTAATAGTTGAGGAAAAAGTAGATGTGGTTTTTGGAGGTTGGACTTCTGCAAGTCGTAAGGCCATGAAGCCAATATTTGAAAAGTATGATCATTTACTTTTCTACCCTGTCCAATATGAGGGACTTGAACAATCGCCGAACATAGTATATACAGGAGCAGCACCAAACCAACAGGTTCTCCCTGCAATTGATTGGGCATATCATAATATAGGAACAAAGTTCTTTCTTGTTGGTTCAGACTATGTATTCCCTAGAAGTGCTAATGAAATAATCAAAACCAAAATAGATGAAATAGGTGGTCAAACAGTAGGAGAGGAATACAAACTTCTTGGGGAAGATCAATTTGAAGACGTAGTTAAAAAAATCGTTGAGACAAAACCTGACGTTATATTAAACACTATTAATGGGGATAGTAATGTGGGATTCTTCAAAGAACTCAGAAAGCAAGGAATTACCCCCTCTATAATACCGACAATATCCTTTAGCATAGCTGAAGATGAGATAAAATATCTTGGAGTAGATACTATGACTGGTGATTATGCAGTGTGGAATTATTTTCAGAGTATTGATTCAGATGAAAATATGACATTTGTGAATAATTTCAAAAAAAAATATGGCCCACATAGAGTGACAGATGATCCAATGGAAGCAGGATATGTTGGTGTTTATCTTTACGCTAAGGCTGTAGATAGTGCGGGTACTACTAATTTACCTGAAGTTAAAAAATATTTGAGGGGACTAACCTTTTCTGCTCCAGAAGGGGTAATTGGAATAGATCCTGATAACCAACATTTGGCAAAGATCGTTAGAGTTGGTCAACTCCTACCTACGGGTCAATTTAAGATTGTTTTTAGTACTGAAGAGCCAATTCACCCAATTCCTTATCCGGGATACAAATCAAGGGAAGCATGGGATGAATTTCTTCATAATATGTATACAAAGTGGAATCAAAATTGGGCAAACCCAGGATATGTCACAGATAAGGAATGACAGCGTTATTTTCTAGTTACTCTGTCAAAATTACTGGGTTACTTCTTATTCTAAGTTTGTTTCCTATAGTTGGGATTGGCTATTTTTTTTATTCTGAAGAAATTAAAAATCTACAGTATTATCAGACGATTTCCCTAACATCTCAATCAGAAAATACATCAGATATTGTTTCTAAATGGTTAACAGAACGAGAAAAAGATGTAATGGACATTGCTTCAAACAAAGTTCTCATATCTAAAACAAATATTATTGCAAATTCTGACGTACTAAACGAAGTATATCACGCCAACTTTAATTTACAAACTCAATCTGCAATACTTCTAAAAAATCATCCATGGTTATTTGAATACGTAATAAGTGATCAAAATGGCAAAATTCTTTTTTCAACAGGTGACAGAATTCCAAAGGAAAATTTGATTGACCAAATTCATTTTAAAAATGCATTAGGAGGTAAACTAGGCATAAGTGATATCTACAAATCACAAGACGTCATAAAAAATGAAAATGGTTTTTACGAGCAGGGTGTCCCTACGATGTGGATATCGTATCCAATAAAAGGAGAGATTGGGATTAATGGAATTTTATCCGCCAGAGTGGACATTTTTCAAATACCGCATACTACCAATAAACAAAAAGAGTACAATAGTCTTGATGTGTATATTGTAAACTCAAATGGCTACTTTATTTCAAAACCAAAGTTTTCGGATTTAAATGATGAGATAAAAAGAAGACGAGTATTAGAGATACCCATAAGGGAACATGACTCTCAGGACTTTACTCAAATTTTTCAATTGGCAAATCAAAAAGAGACCAAACTGAATTTAAGTGGTTACAACAACTATGTTGGAGAAATGGTGATAGGTTCAATCACACACGTAGAAAATACAAATTGGTATGTTATAGCAGAAATCAGCAAAGACGAGAGTGATTCAAGAATTATTCCCACTCAAATTATTCTCTTTGACTTTATTTCATTATTAATATTGATAATAATTGGCACCTCGATTTATATTTCATCAAAAATTATGGAGCCAATTAAAAACCTAAAAAAAGTCATGGAGTTTGTATCTAATGGAAACTTTGATGTCAAGCTCAAGCCAAAAGGTAATGATGAAATTACTTTTCTTTTTAAATCTTTTAATTCAATGACAGCGTCGCTCAAAAATGCAATTAATCAGATTTCTTTTACAGAATTGAAATACAAACAACTTTACGATGGATCTCCAGATCTCTATCGTACAATAAATCCATCTGGCATCATACTTGATTGCAATATTGCATATGCAAAATCTCTTGGATATACAAAAGAGGAGGTCATAGGAAAATCAATATTTGATCATGTTGACAAAAATAGTCTTGATCGTCTTCAGAATACATTTAAGAATTGGAAAAAAGTCGGGAATGTCAGAAATATAGAAATCAGGATGAGACGAAAAGATGGCAGTAGTTTTCCTACAATATTTAGTGTTTCCAGTATTTATGACGAAAAAGGTCAATTGATTGGCAGTAATACCGCCATCAGAGATATCACAGAACTGGACAATGCTAAAAAAGAAATTGAAGAGAGTCAAAAAAAGATACAAAAGCAGATTGAAGATTTAAAAAAAGTTGACAAGGCAAAAGATGAATTTCTGACAATGATCACGCATGAATTAAAAACTCCACTAGTTCCTATTCAAGGATATGCAGATATTTTACTTGGTGAACATTTAGGAAAATTGACAGACAAACAAAAAGAAAGAATAAGCATAATCAAATCTA
The DNA here is from genome assembly GCA_038046185.1 of Nanobdellota archaeon. GTDB lineage: Archaea > Nanobdellota > Nanobdellia > Woesearchaeales > GW2011-AR4. The sequence goes on along the minus strand of JBBSWR010000059.1, from coordinate 7,703 downwards.
GTTCAGAAACATTACTGTCATTAATATCGGATTTACTTGATGCCCAAAAATTAGAACTTGGTCGGTTAAGGCTGGAAAAGAATGTGTATAACATTTCAGAAATTATCAAAGAAGTAGTGGTAAAACTAAAACCAGGTGCGGACATATATGGTATTTCAATAACTCAAGAGTTACAGGAGAATGTATTATGCTTATGCGACAAGTTTAGGATAGAACAGATTTTGATGAATCTTATTTCCAATAGTTTAGATTTTTCTCCAAAACAAACAGGTAAAATTACGATAAAATTAAGTCGCGAAGGTGATCAGATAAAAATCACAGTCAAAGACAATGGGATAGGCATAATTAAAGAAAGCATAGATAAAATATTTGTAAAGTTCTATCAAGTGGACACATCCAATATTCGAGAACATCGTGGTACGGGTTTAGGTTTGTCTGTGTGCAAGGGAATAGTGGAAAATCATGGAGGGAAAATATGGGCAGAATCAGAAGGAAGAGATAAAGGTACTAAAATTCACATCTTGTTACCAATTAGTACTTACAACTAAAATCACAAGATGTCTGAAAAGATCAGATTTACTATAGATGACATAAACTAACGAGTCAATAGAAGCATAAGTTTATTTCAGAAATTACAAATCACATTCGAGTTTAGTTTGTCCTATTTTTGATGATAAATGCCATTTTGAACATAGCATCGAGTTTTAATCTTTCATAAATTTAGAATCATAGTTTTGGAAATTAATTTCCAGGTAAACCATTGAAATAAAACTAAAGGAATTGTGATACGTGTTTTTTCTAAATGAGCATGATATTTCAAACGCGATTAATCTCTAATTTCAATATCTTCTAAGAATTCAAATTGCTTTAGAAAATCACGGTAGATGCCAGGCACTAGATCCTGAATTGGTTTATTTTTAGAGTTAGCTGCACGCATGGCAAAATCAACAAATCTCTTAGTATCTTTATTTGATTCAAGATATTCGATAAAGGCTTGATCGTGCATCAGGGTTAATTTTAAATATTAATTAAAATTAGTCATGGTCAACACATTTTGACTTTATGAATTCTGTAATATCTATCGCAGTTTTTCTTGATAATGTTAGTCTTTTACTGAAACTGAGAATCCGTAACATGGGAGAAATTTTATGTTGTAGTGATTTTGTGTTCCATTTAACGTAGTTATAAAAATCTGAGAGTGTCACTACAAAAAGTAATTCGTCAAACCATCATGATGAGAAGTATTGAAAAACAATCATGAATTAAGATAGTACTTGATTCTTGGTCGATTTCAGATTCAAATTTTTAATGAATTTTGATAATGCATCGTTTGATCTTGTTTAACAAATTTTTCTAGATTGTATGCATTTTTGTCAAATCTGAATCAATTAAACAATTCATTCAACGCCTATTGTCTCGAGAAGATCACGCAGTTTGATGGGCTTATTTATGACTTTTTTAACCCCCATAGATTTCAAAACGACTATAGTTTGTTGCTGTATGTCAGCAGCTGAAAACAAAAAAATATTTAGTTTAGATATATCTCGCTTTTTTTCTAAATCAGATAGTAATTCCATGCCACTGTATCCGGGCATCATCAAATCAAGTAAAATTATATCATACTTGTTTTTTAGGATCAACTCCAATCCACTTTTTCCATTGTTTGTGGAATGAAGTATAATGTCATGCAAATCGACGAATTTTTGTAAAAGTTTATGGAGACTCGGATCATCATCTACGACTAGGATGTTTTTTTGCGTCAATACACAATGCTTGGTTTTAATTTCTATATAAGGATGATTTGAATAGATGATTTCATTGTACAATGCAAAAACAGTTCCATTACAGAAAATTATATAATTTATTGTTCCATAACAGAAAATAATAAATCACATTATACATATTACATACCATGGATGAAACTGATTTAAAGATAGTTCAGATATTGGCAAGCAACGCAACTGCTTCAGCAGAGTCTATTTCAGGGCAATTAAAAAAGAAAAACATTTCATTAACATCACGAGCGATAAGAAAACGCATTACAATATTGGAAAATAAAGGACTAATAAAAAAATACATCACAATATTCGATGAAAGCATTTCTGGAGCATCGTATAAGAGACTAGTATTAGTAAAATTCAAAAATACTACAAATTTCTTACAACGTGTGGATGCCTATAAACAATATATTTCAGATTCGCCTTTTTGTACATTTGCACTTCGTATACGAGGAGATTTTGATTGGTTACACTACAAGTGTTTTCCAACAAAGGAACTTGCAGACAGAGAAGAGGACCTGTTTAGAACAGTATTTGGAGACATAATAGATGAGCATGGATCTTATGATGTAGAAATTGAAAAAAATAGACTCAACGACATCATACAAGAGACAGATATCAAATCATTTCTAAAACAGGTAAGCAACGACATAACAATATCATAGACGATTTACATGTCATTCTAAATTGAAATTTGATTCGTTGATAATCTCAATGATTTTGGTACAAATACTAATTGGATCGGATGACAACTCCATGCTTATCAACATTAGAACAGCGTGCCTCATTGGAATTGTTACGCGGTATAGTTTTTCATACATTGTAATTGACCAGATTGGTTTTCCAATCTTGTCGGAAAGTAACAATCGTGTCTTGTAACGTAAAAGTGCCTGAATGCATGATCGTTCAGTTTCACTAGGAGACAAATATGTTTGAATATTATTCTGGGTTTTATGGTACAACTGACCATTATCATAAATTCCAACAAATCTAACTTTGGGTGATATATTCAGGCATTTTTCAATGATCTCATATTGGTTCATATCATAATTTCCTCTGATCTTTTGGAAGTGCAAACTGGAATGTCGTCCCGTTACCTGATGTACTTTCAACCCATATTATTCCTCCCATGATTTCAATCAGACTCTTGCATATGACCAATCCCAGACCAGTTCCTCCATGTGATCGAGTGTGCGATGCATCTACCTGATAGAATTTTTTGAAAAGTTCTTTTTGTTTTTCTTGTGGGATTCCAGATCCGTTGTCTTTTACATAAAATACAACATGATCATTTTTATCAATTACTCCAATATCGATCCGTCCAACAACAGGAGATGTAAAATCTATCGCATTTCTAATCAAATTATCAAATACTTGCCGAATCCTAACTCGATCAGAATTTATCATGCATGATATATTATTTTTTATTTCTAGTACGATATGTTTTTCATTTGTTATTGGAGCATATGATTTCAACAGTTCATCAAAAAAATCCCGAATATTAAAAGAAGTGAAATCAAGGTACATCATATTCATTTCAAGTTTTTGGGCATCTAAAACATCATGTGTTATTTTGTTCAATTGTTCTGCACTATTTGCTATCTCAAAAATAGCCTCTTTTTGGTCTTTAGTTAGATTCTTGTTTGATTCAGGATCACTCAATAACTCACAGTATCCCAAAATTGGCAAGAGAGGAGATTTTAATTCATGTGATATCATTGATGCAAACTCATCTTTTTGTTTGTCGATTTTTTTTATCTCTTTAAGATGTTCTTTGATTGTAAGTTCATGGATTTTTATGTCATATAGAGCCTTGCTCAATTGTTCTTGAATAAGTTTCTGTTCTGTAATGTCTGTTCTAAGTGCCATGAATTGGTAGGTGTTATCGGAGAGGTCTTTGAACGGCATGATTACCATTTTTACCCAGTAACCCTCTCCGTTCTTGTCGTTGTTTTTCAATTCACCATGCCAAATTTCACCTCTTGTGATTGTATCCCACATATTTTTATAAAACTCATCTGTGTGTAATCCTGATTTTAGAATTCTGTGATTGTTGCCAATTAATTCTGAACGAGTGTATTTTGAAGCAACACAAAATTTATCATTGACATATATGATTTTTCCATCAGTATCAGTTATGCTTACTTCTACTGAAGCATTTACTATTGTGTTTAAATCCTCTAGATTTTTGTGATATGTTTTAATGGATTTGGACATGATATTAAACGCTGATGCCAATTCTTTGGTTTCATCTGTGCCTTTTTCTCTAACTTCTACATAATTGCCATGTTGTATCTGTAATGCGGCATTTCTCAAATCAAGTATAGGATACGATATCACTCTTGAAATCCATATTGAAAAAATAATCGAGCCAATCATAACTATGGATGAAAATATGATAAAGAGCAGTTGTTGTAGGTATAACTCTCCAAACAACTCATCTTTTGAAATCTTTATCAACATAGTCCACTGTGAATTGGGATAATCAAAATGATCTTTTTGAATATCAGTAAATATAAAAAACATGTTATCGTCATATTGATTTTTTTGTAGTATTGGATAATTAATTTGAGTAAACATAGATGTTCGGTTATGATTTGAGAAAATTATAATGCCCTCTTTAGAGATAATGTATGCTTGTGAGTTTTTAAAATGCTGATTAATTGTATTGTGTATATGCAATATTGAAGTATTTGCCACTAGAACACCTATGATATTTTTGTCTTGATCATAAACAGGTCCTGCGAATCGTATTATGTGTTGATTGATCTCTGATGAATATATTGGAATAGGATCGGAATATAATTCCCCTTTCAATGCAGTGTCAAAAAGTTCTTCACTGCTTGCAGTATTATTTATTCCAATATTCCTTGTATCTAGTATTTTTTTTCTGTCATGGTCATATATTGAAAAAGACATGTAACTCTTTGATGACTTTTCAAAAGTATGTAATAGACTTAATTTGTCTTTAATATTATTAGATGACATAATGGGATGGTCCACAGCAGTCAGAATCATCATGTCGCTATATCGTTCAAACATAGATGTTGAGATTATGTCTAGAGATGTCTCGACTAAAAGTGATGTATTATTTTTCACATTAATTTCTAAATTCTGAAAAAGCATTCCAAAAATAACGGCAAACAGAATAATGATAAACATCATTATGCTTATCAGTACAATAAATAACATGAAATTTAATTTCATTGTTCATTCACTAGTTCTTTAATGAATCTTCCTTCCATTATCTCGTCAAATTTTGGAATTTCAGAGAGTTGACCTCGTTTAAGATAGAAATTTGAAATGAATTCAAAACTCCCTTTGATTTCTGTCGAGTTGTAAAACATGTTATAATTTTCAGCAAGATCCATAGTGGATATGCCTGCAAAACTTTTCTCAAGATCAAGTATGGTGATATTTTGAGCTCTACTCATTATATCTAAAGCATTTTCTCTGTGAAGATCCCTGTATTCCTGAGCTTCTACTAAGGACTTGACAATATTTTTCACATCATCCGATCTTGCATCTATGACATTTTCATCAATTATCACTGCACTGGTAACAATCCCAGGTATTCTCCCTGCTGAAAATACTATATTGTATCCGTGATTCAGTGCATCTGTGGTCATAGGCTCCCAAGTATGGCCAGCGTCAATTGTTCCATCAATCAGTGCATTTGATACTTGATGTGCAGGGATTAATTTAAAAAAAACATCGTTCTCAGTCAGACCGTATTTTTCTAATGCTGCCAGAACAAAAATATGAGAATAGCTATTTATGCTTTCAATTCCGATGACCTTTCCCTTTATTTCATCTAGTGATTTGATGTTTCCAATAATTACATCTGCAGTATCTGAATAGTCTGTAATGTAAACAATTTTTGAGGGATATAATGTAGCATCATAATAAATCGCATCAGTCAGGGTACCAAAAAATCCATCAACATTCTGATTCTGATAAAGAGTCATGGCATCAAGATAGTCTACTGAATAAATTAATTGTACGTTGACATCATTTTTTTTAAATATGCCCATCTCTTGTGCTATAAACGCATGTGAATCTCCTGCCCATAAGCTTATGGCAAGTCTGATTGGCTCTTTTTCTTTAGGCGATTCAATTATACTAATTGCCAATAATCCAACGATTAAAGCAATCGCCATAGATAAAATTATTATCAGTTTACGGTTCAATGATTCACAATGCCCCTAATCATTTTTGACATATTACCTCACTTGATCCTTTTCCGTCATAAAGGGCAATCATTGCATCAATGTCACATTGTGAAATGTATGGATAATTCGACTGAATTGTAGGATACATGAGATCTTCAGGTGCTGTGGAGTGGGCTAATCCCAAAGCATGGCCAAATTCATGTCTCATTATTGTCTCTATCTGTGAGGAGCTTAACTCGTCCATGTTGTAAATGGTAATAGTGGATTTGAGGATTTGGTTTTGGTCTACAACTGACTTTGTATATCCACTATATCCGTCAATATCCATTTCATTACTTAGTATTATTATGATCTGTCCTTCGCCATTTTTTGATTCTATTATATCAATTTTTTTTGGTATGTTGTATTTGGTATTTTTTAAGGAAAGATGATCAAGGGATCCTTGCCATCCAATATAATATGTAGACGATGTTCCTTTCGAGCCCTTATGTTGAAGGAGATCATCAATAACCAGTGATTCAGTAGATGCTATTGTATTTTTAATTATTTGTATTTGTTCACTAGAAGCTAATTCTGAATTTATTATATTGGCTACTAATGTATCTTGAGGCAATAATTTCCACCTCATAAAAGTAGAAACTTTATCCCCCTGTAGATTCTCAATTATAAATTTTGATTTTAGTGGATTCTCTATAATTCCATACGGTTCCATCATACTAGGAATGACAATAAATGAAATTAGCATTACTAGAATCAGCGGAACACTGAGAAAAATTATTTTTCGCTCTTTACCTAGTGAGACTGATTTTAAGATTGAGGTATGTTCTTCAGAGATTATATTTTCTTGCGATAACTCTTTTATGGTGAACTGATCTCTGCTGATTTGGTTTTTGAGATGTTCATTTTCACTTGAGATTTGTTTTGCTTTTTCTTCCAATTTTTCAGAAACATCTTTCCAAAGAAAATTTTCTTGAGTTAAATCTTTTAATTTACTATCGAAATAATTTTTATTTTCTGTCTGCAACTTACAGCCCTATGATCATTTTCAATGTTTCAGGTTTGATGGGTTTTATAATACATGATTTTATTCCTCTTTTTAATAAATCATCAATATCAGATTGGCGTATATCTGCTGCCGTAAAAATATAGATGTTATTTTTAACGATTTTATTTCTCTTTTCTAATTCGAATATAACATCATAACCACTAAATTCCGGCATCATCAAATCAAGTAAGATTACATCATAGTAATTAGAATCAATTAAACAAATAGCGTTGCGTCCGTCATTACATACTGTACAATGTTGATTTGACATGGTGAATGATTTTTCCATTAATTTTAAAATAGATGGATTATCGTCGATTACTAGAACGGTTTTGCTCATATTATCATATGAAATTACCAGCATATAAAGTTCTTATATGGAACTAAAAATAACTAAAATGGTATCTAATATAGAAAATAAATACCATAATTGACCAAAATAAGTATTTTTTGTTCTTAATTAGAACTAATTAGATATTCTTGTGTCTGTTACTCACACCTAAAACAAATTGAGATTAGTGATCATCTTGAACGAGTTTATCATGTTGAATCTAATCACACAGAATTGTCATGGATGATAAAAATATGTTAAATAAAAATTTCAAAATTATTTACAACTATATTAATACAAAACATCAAACAAAGAAGGATAGTAATCATGCAGATTAAGATGAATCTTGTCATTTATTCCACAATATTCTTACTGTC
>JBBSWR010000058.1:0-5483 GCA_038046185.1 Nanobdellota archaeon | reverse complement strand
GGAGTAATCATGAAAACAGTTTCAACAGAGTGCTTTTTTGCATTAAGAGTCATTGAATCGCTTTCCTCGATAGTCATGTCAGCAATCAGAATGCTGTTAATTCCAGCTTTCCTTGAATCAATGCAGAATTTTTCTATGCCTCTTTGATAGATTAGATTATAATAGGATAATACTCCGATAGGAATATCAGTATGCTTTCTTAAATCACTTATAAAATCAAAAAACAAGTCAGTATTCATTCCGGAAGCTAAAGCCCGTATATCGGCAGCCTGTATAGTCTTTCCGTCGGCAATGGGGTCAGAAAACGGCAGCCCGATTTCAAGAATATCAGCTCCTGCGTCGCAGATTGTTTTTGCTATTTGAAGGCTTGTCTCATAATCCGGATCTCCGGCTACGATAAAAGCTACCAAAGCCCCTTTCTTTTCCTTTTTCAGTTCCGAAAAAACTTCTTCATAGGTTTTCATTTTGTATCGTTCGTGGGCGAAAATTGAGTGCAGAACTTTTTTCCGTTACGAAGTTCGGAAAAAAGTTTTGCGAATAGGCTTTTCACCAAGAAAAGCCGTATTTGAGCCCTTATTTGTTGTTTAGTTTTTCTTAATTTAATAAAAATATTTTTTAAAATCCTTTTTAATTGTATTATCCAAACCTTCAAATCAAATCCTGTATTTGATCCAAATCCTTATCCCCGCGCCCGCTTAAATTAACAATTACAATATCATCTTTCTTAAGCGTAGAGCCAATCTTCAAAGCATGTGCGACAGCATGAGCTGATTCAAGCGCAGGGATTATTCCTTCTTCTTTGCTTAATATTTTGAAAGCTTCAAGAGCTTCTGAATCAGTCGCATAGGTGTATGAAACTCTTTTGATATCTCTCAATAAGCTATGCTCAGGCCCAACAGCGCAATAATCCAGGCCTGCAGCTATTGAAGAAGTGTTGTGTATTTGGCCGTATTTATCCTGCAAAACAAATGTCTTTGTCCCGTGGATTACTCCAACTCTTCCAATAGACGAATCTGCAAACCTTGCTGCGTGATTTCCGCCCTTAATGCCTTTGCCTCCTGCCTCTATACCTATTAACTTTACAGTTTTATCATTAATGAACTCATTAAATATTCCAATCGCATTCGAACCGCCTCCGACACAGGCAATTATCATTGAAGGCAATGAGCCTTCAGCTTCAATTATCTGCTTTTTGGCTTCCATTCCAATTACGCTTTGAAAATACTTAATCATGGTTGGAAACGGATGCGGGCCAAGCACAGAGCCAAGAAGATAATGCGTATCTTCAACATTGGCAGTCCAGTCGCGAAGCGCTTCATTAATGGCATCCTTAAGCGTTTTAGAGCCGCTTTCAACAGGAACAACATTTGCGCCAAGCAGTTTCATTCTAAGAACATTTAATTTCTGCCTTTCAATGTCTTTTGTTCCCATGTACACATCTGTTTTGAAATTAAGTCGGGCTCCTGCTGTTGCAGTTGCAACACCATGCTGTCCGGCTCCTGTTTCTGCAATCAGCCTTTTCTTTCCAATGTACTTTGCAAGCAAAGCCTGCCCAAGCGCATTGTTTATTTTATGGGCGCCGGTATGCAGCAAATCTTCCCGTTTAAGATAAAGCTTAAAACCTAATTTTCTGCTCAGATTCTGGCAGAAAGTCAACGGAGTCGGCCTGCCCGCATATTTTTCAAGCAAATCTTTTAATTCAGAAGTAAATTTTTTGTCATTTTTCAACCTAAAAAAAGATTCTTCCAATTCCTCAAGCGCCGGAATCAAAGTTTCCGGAACAAAAATTCCTCCAAAATCCCCGAATTTTCCTAAAGTGTTCATTATTATTCACCCAAATTGTATTTCAGTTCCCTATCAGCTTAAGCTCTTTTATTTTAGCGTATTGGTCATTTGCAGTCCAGATGGCAGTGCCGACCAATATTCCATTTACCCCTTGTGCCCTGATAAATTCAGCGTCTTTGTTTGATTTTATTCCACTTTCGCTTATGACCGGGCGGTTTAGGCTTTGAGTTCCAAGATATTCCATAATTTCCCTTGTCTGATTTAAATTGACTTTAAGAGTTTTTAGGTCCCTGTTGTTTATGCCAATGATATCAGCTTCTGTAGTTAACGCTTTTTTAACTTCTTCTTTATCATAGCACTCCAGCAAAACCTCCATGCCATAAGAATGCGCTCTTCTTATCAGTTTGCCAATATCCAGATTCAGCCTTTCTCCGACTTTTACGATCAAAAGTATGCAATCTGCTCCCAATGCAGCAGCGCTTTTTATCTGTGTTTCGCCAATGATAAAATCTTTGAAAAGCACAGGCAACCCGGTTTTCTTTGCAATAGCGACATTATCCAAGCGCCCCTTGAAAATTTTTGGCTCTACTACAACTGAAATGGCATCTGCCCCGGCTTCCTTAAACTTAAATGCCAGTTTCCTGACATCAACATCATCAAAAGAATACTCTCCTGCAGGGGAAGCGTGCTTTATTTCCGCAATTAACGTAAAATATGGGGACAGCAGTTTTTGCTTTAAGGAATTTCGTTTTATATTAGGCATAGCCTCACGTGATAGATCATAATATCCGCGTTTCACATTTTCTTTTGCCTGTTCAATGAATTTGTCAAGAATGTCCATTCTGTTCCCTCAAAAGTTTTAGTTTTTCCAGCGCACTCCCGTTATCAATTGACCTCTTGGCAAGCGCAATCCCGCCTTCAAAATCTTTTGCAAGCCCGCAGACCAATAAAGCAGCTGCGGCATTCAGAACAACAACATCTCTCTTAGGGCCTTTCAGGCCATTTAAAATATTAATTATAATCTTGGCGTTATCTTCAGGACTATCTCCCTTTAAATTATCAATTGAGCTTAATTCAAATCCGAAATCAGAAGGATTGATAGAATAATTATGAATTTCTCCGTTCTTTAATTCAAAAACATCTGTTTTGCCGCTGATAGTTATTTCATCCAAACCATTTCCATTTACAACCATAGCGTGCCTGCTTCCAAGATTCTTTAAAACATTTGCCATGACTGGCATTAATTTTGCGTCAAAAACTCCAATCAATTGCGACTTTGCGCCGGCAGGATTGGTAAGCGGGCCAAGAATATTGAAAACTGTCCTTACCCCGAGCTCCCGCCTTGCTTCCATTGCATATTTCATTGCGGGGTGGAATTTTGGAGCAAACAAAAACCCGATTCCAACTTTCTCAATGCATTCAGAGACTTTTTCAGGCTCCAATTCAATATTAACTCCAAGAGCTTTCAGGACATCAGCGCTCCCGCATTTTGAGCTTATTGACCTGTTGCCGTGCTTTGCAACCGAAGCGCCGGCACCGGCAGCAACAAAAGCAGCGGCTGTTGAAATATTAAAAGTTCCTGAATTATCTCCGCCGGTCCCGCAGGTGTCAACCAAATACATTGCATCAGGGTCAATTTTGATTGATTTGGACCTCATTATTCTTGCGCAGGCAGTTATCTCGCTAATAGTTTCCCCTTTTGACTTCAGGCCAAGCAAAAACTCTTTAATTTGGGGAGTTGTGGCCTTGCCTTCCATTATGAATTCCATTGTGCTGGCTGTTTCAATTTCAGTCAAATTCTTCTTTTCCAATAATTTTGAAATTGTTTCTTGTATCATGTCAAAAATCACCCAGTAATTGTTTATTATTTTCTTTGATGCGATTTTTGATCACACTTGAAATTCCAGTATAATTTTCTAAATCTTCGGAATTTCTATGTTTTAATTCCTCTAACAAATTTTCAATCATAATTCCGCCATCAGGGGTAAGAATACTCTCAGGATGAAATTGGACTCCTTCAACAAAGAATTTATTATGGCGAACGCCCATTACAATCCCGTTATTTGTTCTGGAAGCAATCTCCAACTCATTAGGAATTTTCAAGCCGCATAAAGAATGATATCTTCCAACTTGGATTGGATTTGAAAGATTTTTGTAAATTGATTTTTTGTCATGACTAATCTTAGATGGCTTTCCATGAAAAACTTCAGGGGCTTTGCCAACAATGCCGCCGAATGCCTCAACTATTGCCTGATGCCCAAGGCAAACTCCAAAAATAGGAATCTTGCCGGAATAATTCTTGATAACATCGATAGAAATGCCGGCATCTTTTGGAGTTGAGGGCCCCGGAGATATTACTATTAATTTTGGTTTTATTTCCTCAACTATACTTTTAAAATTATTTAAACTGATATTATTCCTGTAAACAAAAACTTTGCAATTACGTTTCTCAAATTCATCCACAAGATTGAATGTAAATGAATCAAAGTTATCAATCATTAGAATGTTCATTTTAAGCACCTGCCGACTCAATTGCTTTCAAGCAAGCCCTGGCTTTTCTTTCGGTTTCAACAAACTCAGATTCTGGATTGCTGTCGTAAACAATTCCCGCTCCAACACGAACATAAGCTTTATTATTCTTGATTCTGATTGACCTTATCAAAATAGCGCTGTCCATATCTCCGCTTGGGGTTAAGTACCCAACAGCTCCGCCATAAAATCCCCTTTTTGTTTTTTCATAAAGCCGAATAAGCTTCATTGCCTCAACTTTTGGAGCGCCTGTGAGAGTTCCCATGTTCATTGTCGCAAGATAAGCATGCAGAGCGTCTAAATCATCTTTCAGAATTCCACTTACATTTGAAACAAGATGCTGCACATGGGAATATTTTTCAATCGTATAAGGCTCGTCAACATATCTTGTACCTGGTTTTGAAATTCTTGCGATATCATTCCTTGCCAAGTCAACAAGCATGGTATGCTCTGCAATTTCCTTGGCATCTGTTTTTAATTCTGTTTCGTATCTAGAATCCAAGTCAAAATCAATTTTATTATTTATTATTCCTCTTGGCTTTGTGCCTGCGATTGGCCTTATCTCGACAATATTGTCCTGCACCCTCAAATTCATTTCAGGAGAAGCGCCAAGAACAATCCCATCTCCGCCGTTGATAAAAAACATGTAAGGGCTGGGATTAACTTCCCTTAATTTCTTGTAAATATCAAAACTATTTCCATTAAATTCTGTGCTAATTGTTCTGGATATAACACACTGGTAAACATCCCCGGCCAAAATGTGAGTTTTAATCTCATTTACTTGTTCAATAAATTCTTCTTTAGTCGTATCACTTTCAAAATTGATATTAGACTTTTTTAAATTATTATTAATTTTAGAAGAATCCAATTTTTCATTAACTAAATCTTTGTAATTTTGAATCTTTGAAACACATTCAGAATAAGTTTCTTCAAAATCTTCTGTAACTAAAGCATTTGCAACAAAGTAAGTTTTTTGCTCCTTGTGGTCAACCATGAAAAGGTTGTCGAGAAAGTACAATACATAATCAGGGTCTTTTAAAACATCATCTTTATTCTCTGGCAAATCCTCAAATTGGTCTATGAAGTCATAAGAAATCGCGCCAAAAAGCCCTGCATAAGGGATAAATGGATTAGTTGTCGGCTTAAACTTAAATGCAATGGCTCGTAAA
>JBBSWR010000057.1:0-2285 GCA_038046185.1 Nanobdellota archaeon | reverse complement strand
GCGAAAAGCCCTCAGCTAACACCCTATTCAAACCATGAGTTAAGGTAACAGTCTCCAACTATCGCAATGTTTAAATATAACTTCCTTTACAGGTTGCTTAATAAAGAGGAATAACATGAGAAAAAAAGCACAGGGCATTTCTATCAACGTGATAATCATAGCTGCTATTGGACTGGCAGTTTTAGTCGTTCTGTTCGCTATATTTACAGGCAGGCTTAATATATTCAGCTTTGGCATTTCGAAGACTGCATCCTGCGAGAATGCATGCAAGAGCCTTGGATCTATCAGGACTGTTCTGTCTGAGCAGTCGTGCAAGGCTGACAGTACAGGAACTTTGACTTATATGCCGGGCAAGTACGATGACGCTCCGGATGCTTCGTGCTGCTGCCAGAAATCCCTAACTTAGCGTTCTAAACCAAATATTTATATATTAAGTTCTTAAGAAATTATTGATATGGCCAAGAGCGATACGTCCACTATTTTTAATAATAGGAAAGCAGAGGATGACAATACTTCTAAACATATAATCTACTGGATTTTAATTGCAGTCTGTGTTGTTATAATGTGGTTCATCGTCAATGGGCTAATACATAAACTTTTGGTGTTATACTAAAATGAATTCAAGAAACGGCTCGGCAATGGGAATGGCGATAATTATCGGCTTTGTACTGCTTGCTGCAGGCATTGTATTGTTCTTTTTTCCATTCACTTTAGAGGCTGGCCAGTTTATTGAACAAGGCGGTGACTCTGCATCCTGTTCCCTATCTCTGATAGGTGGCACCGGGGCAATCAACTGCCCAATCTCCAATGTCGCTGTTCTGAAAGATGAAGTGAAGTTAAACGACAAGAAGTTTATTGACAGAAATTCTAAATCTACAGATGACATGGCCAAGGAGGCAATTTCAAGGCTTTTAGTTAACTGCTTAAATACAGGCGGAGGTTATAACAGCAGGGCATTCAGCTCTGAGAACTATATTTTTCGGGAATCGGTTTGTATTGAATGCTCCAAGATTAATATTGACAGCAGTGCCGGGGAGATAAGCGGATTGACACAATACGTCAGAGACACTACATCAAATGTCAGGTCAGATAAAAAATTCTTGGAAGTTCTTACAAGGGATCCGGAGCACCTGAAAGGGTATATGTTATACGGGGATGGCTTGGGATTGGCACCAGCCAAAACTACATTTGTCTTTAGGCCTGGACAGGAATATACGGTGTTTTTTATAGGCATGAAAAAGGGGTATATAACCAGTTCCGTGAAGACTGCTGCTGACTTAGTCACCTCAGGAGGAGCTTCAATTTTGGAAGCCCTTTTCCTGACACAAGACAGCTATTACGCTTACGTAACAGAATCCCAGAATATTCCGAATGTTTGCGACAGGCTGGTAAATTAAAATGAACAAAAGAAAAAAATCTTCACTTGGCTTCCAATTTCTTGTAGTTCTTATTATCACAATAGCCGGTGCTGTTATGTATATTGCGTGGCTGAAAGATTACAGGACTTATACGGAAAACCTTGAAGATTATACTATATGCAAAAACAGCAATTTGGAGAATGCAAAATTAAAATTGAATATACCTACAACGAATGAAGTGATACAGGAACACTCCGGAAACAAATGTAAAACGGAATATGTTAATGTCCCAAAGAACAAGGAACTGGAATTTACTGCAAGAAAGATGGCAGCCTGCTGGGATATGTATTTAGAGGGAAAAGAAGCATTATTTGATACAACCGATAACAATTATTGTGCAGTTTGTTCTGTACTGACGTTTGAAAATACGCAAGAAGTGAGGGGATTAACTCAATATTTAATTGAAAATAATGCACCAAATAAAGGAGAAACCTATTTTCAGTACTTAGCAAACACTGTTGTTACAAATGACGAGTTTAACAAAATAAAGAACTCTAATTTAAATGATTTGCATGCCATTGACACATCAAAACCGCAGTCTGTCATTTTTGTTATGTATAAAGATGCATACCCCGGGAGCTGGACGGGGTACAGTTCAACAAGAAGCGCAGTTGTAGGTGCCACAGCTGGCCCAATATTAACAACTCTTGCTGTTGTTACAGGATATGGGCTGTGCAGCACAGGAGTAGGCTGTCTTCTTGGAGCTTTCTTGGTTGGGGCCGCCGGAGGAGGAGTAACCGGTTATGCAATAGGCTCAAGTTATGGGCCGGATATGAATTCAAAAATCGTTTTATGGCCCTACACTCAAGAAGATTTAAGCAAACTTAAATGCACAATGCTTGAAGGCAAAGACAAGCTTGAAATCAA
>JBBSWR010000056.1:0-5410 GCA_038046185.1 Nanobdellota archaeon | reverse complement strand
TTATTTTTTAATTTGTAGTTCCTGAAAACATTTCCCTCATACGGCTCCCTGGCAACAAACTGGAAATTTTTTGAGTCAAGGCGCATTGTTTTTATCCCGCAGGCTTTTGCCCATGCATAGCTTCCTGCCGGCGTCGTCACAAGAACTCCGCTGCTTTTCTGCCGCTCTTTTTTTCCGCCGGATTCTAAAATATACTTTGCAGCATGGTAGGCTTTCTTTGGCCCTATAAACAGTTCATTTAATGCCAGCGTCTCTATCTTTTTGTTATTGATAAAAGTTTCCAATCTCGGGAATTTTTTTATATTCGCCTTGCCGTACAGGATTTTTTTTAATATTGATTCAAAATCATTTTTATTGGAGCTCATGAAAAATCCTTCCTTCGTATGGACATCGGCATTGGCGCCAAGCATCAGCTGGGCATCAACAAACTGTGCAGCCCTCAAAAAAGTCCCGTCCCCTCCGACGGCGATTATCATGTCCCTGTTCTGAAACTGATCGTATTTCAGCTTGTCCCTGTCTGCAAGATTATGGCTTATTTTGTATTTTTTTAATGTTTTTTTCACTGTGTCAAGGGTGGACTTATAGATTCCATAAGCCGGGTGGGTATAAACCACCAACACATTATTTAATTTCATATGAGAATTTGAATTCAAATGCATATTTAAATTTTTGTTTATGAGGCGAGCTCTACTGAATATCTGATTTATAGCTGACGCGTCCTGACAAACCAAATTATTTAATTATTTATTCTGCAAACAGTTCAATTAATCGGCAGCAAAATTATTTTTGCAGCTTCAAAGCTGGCAGAATATTTTATGTTGTTTTCCGAAACCGCAGTAATCAAGTCATTGGCATTGATTTCGCTCAGCCCTATGTTATTTTCAATTGTATTTGCAGGAGGAACTGCGTCTGAAATGCCGGACTCCAGCTTCCTTTGATATTTTTCATTCTCAGCCCGCAGCACTTCAGGATTTTTATATTCCTGCTTTACTATTTTTGTGGAAGGGGCAACAGTAATCTCCCTTGTTGTTGGCAGCTGCTCAAACGGATTCGGATTTATTCCGGTTTCAATAACCAATAAACTGCCACTTGCGGACTTCACAGCACCGGTAACAAAAAGCATTTCCGGATTGCTTGGAAAATATTTTTTAACACTCTCAAGTTGCGCCTTAAGCTCTGAGTTTTCCCTTATCAACTGCCCGTCAGGATTGGCAGAGTCAGCGGTTTTATTATTGAATACCAATTTGTTAATGTATACCCCGAGAACAAATCCAATAGATAAACCAATTAAAAAAATTACCAGGATAGTAAGCTTGATTTTGCTTGAGTTTTCCTTTTCCATCTCTTTCACCTCAATTGATTCATATTTTCAAAATAAAAATAACAATTTAAGACCAGGAAATTATAATAAGCCCCCTGTTGCCTGCTCCTCCGCCCTGGTTGCCTAATCCGGCTGTTCCGTCATAACCGGGCATCCCTGTTCCGCCTGGAGTGGGCCCGTTGCCATCTTGTGTTGATTGGCCATAATTCTGGCCGCCCCCGCCACCTCCTCCACTACAATAATTAGGGCCATTACCTCCACTGCCTCCACTACCTCCTCCTCCGCCGCCTCCACCGCCACCGCCTGAACTGCCTGCACCACCAGAGGCAGGGCCTCCATCTGAAGTATAGCTCCCTACACCTCCTCCTGAACTGCCGCAACAGCCTGAATTACCCGACTGCCCCACACCGCCTCCGTCAGAATCTGCATTATTAGTGCCGCAATCGGCATCAGCAGTTCCGCCACCGCCTCCACCGCCACCTCCTACAACAAGCCTTGTAGAACTGCCGGCAGCAAAGAAGATACTCGCTCCTCCCCCGCCCGAACCATAACCTGCATTGTATCCGGCATTTCCGCCGCTTCCGCCTCCGCCAAAGCCGCCTGACTGTCCGGAGCCTCCGCCGGCAACCCAAATAACATGTTGAGTACCTGATGTCGCAGCAAATGTTGACTGTGCAAAACCTCCACCGCCACCTCTGCCTTCTCTCCAATAGGGGCCTCTTGAACCTCCGCCCCCTCCCCACGCCTTTACGGTTACAGACGTACAATGTGGAGGTACAGTAAACGTGTATGCACCTGGACTATTATATGTCTGTGATCTTGGTGTACATGTGCAACCGCTTCCTTCACAGCTCTGTGTTTCCGTTTCTGTGCTAGAGCCGGCGCATCCTGCACCGCCGCAGGAAGGTGAAGGATTCGTGCAAGTCCTGCTGCGAGTTCTGCTCTGTGTGCCGCTGCCGCATGAAACAGAGCACGAGCCCCATCCGCTCCAAGAGCCCCATGAGCTCCAGCCGCCGTTTACAGGACAGCATTGTGTATTGCAGCTCTGCGTTTCAATAACATTCTGCCCGCACTGATTCACATTCGTTCTTGTTTGCGTTCCTCCGCCGCACGTTACAGAACATGAGCTCCATGTTCCATAAGTCACAATCACATTTGGATTGCACGGCAAAGTATTTGCTTCATTGCTTTTGTTGCTTTCTCCAACCAAATTGACAGCAGAAACCTGATAATAATACCTCTGCCCGTTCGTAACGGAATTATCAATGTAACTGGTTAACGCGCTTGCTGCAAAATAACTTTCTCCGTTTGATGTTGTTCCTTTATACACCTTGTAGCTGGTGATTGATGAGCCGCCGTTATTTGACGGCGCATTCCACGAAAGGGATACTGTGCCGATTCCCGCAACAGCGCTCAGGCCCGTTGGCGCCGAAGGAACGCTCGGCGGAGTGGCTCCTCCCGCTTCTACCTTCCCAACAATTCTCCCTATCTTATTGTGCACCAGGCCGCTGTCGCTAGTATAAGTTAAGTTTACGTCGCTTACAAATTTGGCATTTGGAGTGTTTCTGCAGCCGTCAACTATGAAAACTCCCTGCTCGCCGTTTTTTAGCGAGCCCGAAGCAGAGCCCGTGCAGTTATTGGTTGTGATGCTGTTGATTGTTATATCCTCCCCTCTTGCGTCTTTTATCACAAGCACCAGATTGCCTTCGTTCACCTTAAAGTCAGTGCAGCCTATGCCCGATTCCAGAACGCAGGCTGTCGGAAAAAATCTGCCGGGGTCCAAGACTCCAAAATAAGCTATTGCGCTGACTGCGACCATTGCAACCATTATTGCCCAGCCGTAGGTCATCATAAACTCAAGCGCCATCTGTGATCTTTTTGGGCCAATAAATCTTGCAGAATTCAAAATATGCCTGAAAAGCTCACCTCTTTTGCCCATAACCCAATTAGCCAAGATAGAATATTAAAACTTTATGATTTAGCTTGGCAGCGTTCAAAATCTCGCTTCGCTCGGGTTAGCATCGCTCAGCTTGACTTGTTTAGTCAATAGCAAAATTCTCCCTGGAACCATGAATTTTGCTGACAATACTATTTTTATTAACGTCGCATCTTGATGCTAACCTACATTTTGAACGCTGCCGATTTAACTTATTTTTCCATACTTTTTATTATTTCAACAAGAGAATTATTCACAGGGCATTTAATCCCATATCTTTTTCCTAATTTAACAACCGCCCCGTTCAGATAATCAATCTCTGTTTTCTTTCCCTTGAGCAAATCCTGCTGCATCGAGGAAATATTTTGCGAGCCCCTGAATTCCCTGTTTGTTTCCGCAACAAAATCTAAATCCAGTTTTATTCCGTCTTTTTCAGCTACTTTCGCGCACTCGTCCGCAATCAGCTTCTTCAAGGGATTTAACTTTTCATCTGCTATTCCGCCATTTTTTATTCCAAGAATTGCCGTGGCAGGATTTACAATGCAGTTGAAAACAACTTTCTTCCACATGTCGTATTTTATATTTTTGCTGGCATAAGCATTCAGCCCGCATTTTGAAAAATTACTGGCAATTTCCTTGCTTTTCGGGCTTTCTTCTATGGAAGTATAGCTGCGGCTTTTATATCCCACAGCGCCCGGCTCAAGAAAAATAGCCCCAAAATTTGTTATCGCCCTCAGGACCCTGCATTTCTTTCCGGCAATTTTTTTGGCAATATCTTCGCTGTAAAGCCCGTTCTGCAGGCAGATTATTATAGTGTCTTTTCTTAATTTATTTTTAATATTGTTTATCGCTTTCCAGCTGTCATAAGCTTTTGTTGTCAAAAGAATTAATGTGTTCTCTTTTATTTCCCTTATTTCTGTATCCGCTTTTATCCTGAAGACGCCTTCTTCAAGCCCGGTCATTCTTAATCCGTTCTTGTTTATTCCGTCGGCGTGCTCTTTTTTGGCGATTAATATAACATTATTTAATTTTGATAATTTTGCCCCATAAAAGCTTCCGATTGCCCCAGCTCCCAAAATTATAATGTCCATCTTGATTCTTGTTTTTATTTTTGTTTATTAAATTTTGCTTTAACAGAACTGACTTTCACAATATTTATATATTATTGCAGAACTAATATTTTTCATGAAAAAAGAGGACCTTGTCAAGATGAGCCATGAGGAGCACCAAGCCTACCACAGAAGAATTATTTATGTGATGATAATGCTGATGCTTGTCTTATTTGGAGGAGCTACTTTCTACCATTATGCAGAGAAATGGCCTTATCTTGATGCAGTTTATTTTTCAGCTTCTACAATAACTACTGTTGGTTATGGAGATCTTCATCCCGTTACCGATATTGGAAAATTTTTCACTATAATTTATTTATTTACCGGCGTAGGGATAGCTTTGTACGCATTATCTTTGATGGCATCTCATTTCGTTGAGGTGAGGGAAGAATTCTGGCTGGAGAGGCTTGAGAAAACTAACATAAGGCAGCATACTGAGACTTTCTGGAGTAAAATAAAAGATGCTTTTCACTACAAGCCCGGTGCCTTAGTTAAGGAATATGAAAATTCCGTTAAAAGAAAAAAATAAGTTATAGTACAAGTTATTAGCAAGGACTTTCAGTTTTTTCTCGCGTAAGCTGATTATAACATGTGTAATTCTTTGATATTCCAATACATTGGCTGCTTCACACATCAGTGACCCATGCGGTATTCTTTTTTATGCCTAAGCACGTGCAATCTTGAGTATCAGTTGAGCCAAAATACCCATAGCTGCATTTAGTGAATGGAACAAGCATCAATGCAGCATAAACTGCTATTATTAATATTAAAACTATCAATTTTTTATTTGAATAATTGATGACAGCTAATAGCAGGAATACTGCATAAGTGGCAAAAAATAATGGAATTATTAGTGAAGTTGCAAGTGAAAACATGCTTATGCCTAAAAAGAGAAAAGCTCCTGCAATCAGGAGCAGGACAAATAGCAATATTTTCTTCCAGTTCATAAAACTTTAAGAATTGACTTTATATTTAAACATTGTTATGGCTTGATACTGTTTAATCTTCGACATATGACTTCTTTATAAGATTTAGCAGTTGAAA
>JBBSWR010000055.1:0-3280 GCA_038046185.1 Nanobdellota archaeon | reverse complement strand
TTTTGAATATTTCT
This sequence comes from Nanobdellota archaeon, assembly GCA_038046185.1. GTDB lineage: Archaea > Nanobdellota > Nanobdellia > Woesearchaeales > GW2011-AR4. The sequence goes on along the minus strand of JBBSWR010000055.1, from coordinate 3,266 downwards.
TGTCAATTCCAAGCGCATCAATCAGCTTGTCATCTTTGATAATCTCTTCAAAGAACTCGTGAAGTGAACCATAATTTTTGCTTATTTTATCTGAAATCTCCCTGTAAAGCTGCTCTGTCTTCATGCCTATTTTGGCAGCAACTATTTCAATAATTTTTTCCGCATTCTGCTCTTTTTTAATCCCGTCTATCTTCCTTCTTTTCTCGGACTCGTTTACTCTTCTCAAAGAAAGGTCAATGTAGCCTTTTTCCTGGTTTATCCTGAGGGTTTTGCAGACAATTTTTTTGCCCTCCTTGACAAAATCCCTTATGTTTCTTATTCTACCCGGAGAGACTTCGGAAATGTGAATCATTCCGCCTTTTCCGTACTCATCAATATCAACAAATACGGAATGGAACTGGACGCTCGTGACTGTACAAAGAACTAATTCCCCCTCTTCCGGAAATCCCTGCTTCTTGAATAGCATTTTTATAGATTACAATTTAATCAATTAAAAATAAAAAATTAAAATTCTATCAAAATAAATCAATAATTTATTCCAATACTTCCAGAACCCTTGCCTTTACCCTGCTCTTCCCGCCGGTAGGCTCAGCAAGAATTTTCCCGCAAACGAGGCAGTCCACCCTTGTAGCTGTCTTTCCGAATGTTATCTGCTCATTCTTGCATTTAGGGCATCTGATTTTAATGAATTTGCTTGTAGGTTCCCTCATTCTAGTCATTTTTAACCACCCTTGTATGTCTCCTATGTAACTTTTGACCCTTTAAATACCTTTGCCTTTAACTAACAATAATATTAAATATAATTCCCGTTAGCCTAAGGTGGCAAACCCAATATGAAACTAACCACAAAACAATGGGCAGGATTCTTTATAGTTGCTGTAATTTTTATACTTATTGAATCCAAAGGATTGACTCAGGTAGGACCAGGAGATGAGAATGTATATTTTTACATGGCTAAGGCTGTGTCAGAAGGCCAAATGCCATATCGGGGCTTCTTTTATGCCCACCCCCCACTTCACATTTTTGCCCTTGCAACCTTGATAAAAATTTTCGGAGTTAATTTTTTTATACTGAAATCTGTAACACTTGCCTTTCTTTTGACAGCTTCATTTTTTTTATACAAGCTTTCTTTGGAATTATTCCAAAATAAGTTTAAAGAAAAGCATGCAAATATTATTTCTCTGCTTTCAGTTATATTGTTTTTATCTTCATTTACAACACTGTTTGCAGCCACTTTCTCCATTGGAGTCGAACTTTCTGTAATGTTAATGATGATCAGCTTTTATTTTGTTTTTATTAAAAAATATTTTATCGGAGGGATTTTTGCTGGGCTTGCGGGACTTACAAGATTTTATGCCCTTGTTCCTTTATTTGCGTTGTTTATTTTTATTTTTGTAAAAAAGATTCAGGAAAAAAAGATAAAAGATTTTCTGATTTTATCATCGGGATTTTTACTGATTTTTGGAGTTGCCATGATTTTACTGACGGCATTATACGGACATAATTTTACAGACTCTGTAATCAAATATCATTTTCTCAAGCCAAAACTGCCTGGACAAAAATTAACTATTTTTGAAAACGCCATTAAGGAAAATTGGATTATATTCTCGGCATTCCTGTTGGTTTTATTTGCACAAAATAAAAAGAATCTGCAGCTGTTCTTATTAGTAATCTCTTTTTACTTTCTATTTTTGCTGGCGCTGAACTTTGCTGCAGAATTTTACTTTACAATTATTTTCCCTTTCCTGGCCCTAATAGGTGCTTACAGTTTAATTAATATTCTAACTAGGATGAAACTAAAATATTTAAGATATATCTTAGTCACCATACTTATCTTAGTTTTTTTATGGAACACTACAGCAGACATTATGTTTCTGGAAAAAATAGGGTTTTTGCCTTTCTCATCGTTAAATCCGATGATTTCAAAAGTATCCGCCACAAGCCCGGATTCAAAGATATTTGGAGACGCTTCAATTGTGCCATTACTGGCTATTATGTCAAACAGAAGCCTGGCGCTTAATTATATTGATACAAATGAAATGACTTTCACTTCAGGACTGACTAACTTCTATTTTTTTGCTGATAAGCTAGATGAGACTAATTTGTCGTATATAATCTTTAGGAAAAATTCCGGATTGCACCAAATAACACAATTCAAGCAGTATGCGCAGTCGAGATGCAAATTAGAGGAAACCTACACTGACAGGTTAGAGGGGGAATTTTTGATGTATAGGTGTTAAAAGTAATCTTTTAAATTTATTTTTTATCATAACGGTATCATAGTTGCAGTTTATTGTAGCGCCTCAACGGGTGGGTGGAGGATATATAATTACACAGCGAGTGCAACAGGTACTTGCATGCGAAGTGAAACGAAGCATGCTCACAATTGTCACAAATTCCCTCCCTAAAAAGTAATACCAAAAAAGGATAAATAAAAAATAGAACTAAAAATTAACTTTACTTAAACTCTAATTTCTTCGCTCTGAATCCTTGCCTTTGGATGTGCATTTTCTTGCAGACTTTGCACTGGTACCTTAAATCAGTCTTTTTTGTGGACTTCTTGCCGGTCATCTTGAACTTGCTTATAGCCGGCTTGGAATATCTGCCGAGATTGCCTTTCCCTCTTGCGCGGCCTCTTCTCCTTGCCCTTACCTTCGAGCCGTAAGTCAGGCTGCTAGGATTCTTTTTCTTGTTCACAGACACAGTATGGTCCGTATGCTTCTTGCAGTACGGGCAATACCTCTGCAGGTTTTTAGGCATTTTCATAAGAATAAGGATTTTTATGTTGTTTAAAAAGGTTGCGGAAATCTGTTGCCGTCGGCAAATATCCTGCCTACTCTTCTTTAATCTCTTCCGCTTTGGCTTTGTTAATCAGAACATCCGCAATCTCAGCCGGCAGATTTGCAATGTCTTCCTCTTCAAAGGGGCCGTATTCTTCCAATTCAGGCCCTACAAATTTAGGCACGTGGCTTGTAAACCTAACTAATTTTGTAGGCTTTTTCAATTCAATTGCCGACCTAAACACTTCAACGGGCTTTTTCTCCTCAAGTGACTGCATGAAAGGCATTTTCTCATTCAGGACTGCAAATAGGATTGCCTCGCGGTAATTATCAAGCATATTTGTCAAGGCATCAAAGAATACTTTTTCCTCTTTCAGCAAGCCGGAAGCATCAATTAAATTTGACCGTGTCCTGCTTTTGTCTGTAGCCAGGCTGATTATTTTTTTCTCCCTTCTTTCATACAGCTCTTTTACTATTTTATAAATA
>JBBSWR010000054.1:0-1554 GCA_038046185.1 Nanobdellota archaeon | reverse complement strand
TTTTCTACAACGAAAAAACCGGCAAGAGGCTTTGCGGCAACCAGAAGTATGAAAGGCTGAAAGCATGGGCTCTTGAGGGAAAAGAGTAAAAAATAACTGATTAGATGGTTTTATTTTAATTGTCTTAAATCTTTAGGGAGGGAAGTTTATAATTGTACTAAATGAGTAAACATTTGCCCTCCACCCACCCAAGAATATGTGACAATCAAGTGCAAATAAAAAATTAAAACAAAAAATGCGCCAACAATTAATCAAACCAGAATGGCTGAAGATTAAATTAGTTAAAAATGATAATTTCTCGGAAATTAAAGATTCATTAAACAAGCATAGGTTGCATACAGTCTGCGAGTCTGCGCACTGCCCTAATATTTCTGAGTGCTGGAACGGCGGCACGGCAACTTTTATGGTTATGGGTGATGTATGCACCCGCGGCTGCAAGTTCTGCGCTGTCAAAACCGGCAACCCGATGAAAAAGCTGAACAAAGACGAGCCCAAGAATATTGCGCAGGCACTGGCGGAAATAAAATTAATCGATTATGTTGTACTGACATCAGTTGACCGGGACGATTTGGAGGACGGCGGGGCATCTCATTTTGCGGAGTGCATAACGGAAATAAAAAAAGCGCACCCAAAAATCATTGTTGAAGTTTTAATACCTGATTTCAGGGGTGATGTTTTCGCTTTGAAGAAAATAGTTGATGCAAGTCCCGAAGTTATAGCCCACAATATAGAAACCGTTGAAAGGCTACAGAAGAAAATAAGAGACCCAAGGGCGAATTACAGGCAATCTTTAGGCGTTCTCGAAAATGCCAAGAAAATGAATCCCAAGATATACACCAAATCTTCCATAATGCTCGGCTTCGATGAAACAGATGAAGAAGTCATAAAAACAATGAAAGACCTGAGAGGGATTAAGGTGGATATCCTCACTTTAGGCCAATATTTAAGGCCGAGTGACTGGCATGTGCCTATGAATAAGTTTGTTGAGCCGTCTAAATTTGAATATTTTAAGCAGAAAGCGCTTGAACTCGGATTCTTGTACTGCGCTTCAGGCCCTTTTGTGAGAAGCTCTTATAGGGCAGGGGAATTGTTTGTGAAGAATGTGATATGCAATAAATCACTTCAACAAACTTTATAAATACCCTAAAAATCTGCTTTTTAGAGGAAAATATATGCCAAAAAAAGTTATAAAAGAATTCAAGGTAGAATATCTCCAGATACTTGATGAGGAAGGCAATTGCGACGAATCGCTGATGCCCAAGCTATCCAATGAAGATATAAAAAAGATTTATGAGATGCTGATTCTTATAAGGGTATTTGACCAGAAAGCTTTCAACATGCAGAGGCAGGGAAGATTAGGAACTTACATCCAGTTCAAAGGGCAGGAAGCATGCCAGGTAGGTTCAGCTTTTGCACTGCAGGATGATGATTTTATATTTCCAATGTACAGAAATTCAGGATTGTTAATAGCAAGAAAGCATCCGATTGTGCAGGTTTTGCAGTACTGGAGCGGCGATGAAAGAGGAATGAAAGCTCCTGACAATGTAAATAATT
>JBBSWR010000053.1:0-7383 GCA_038046185.1 Nanobdellota archaeon | reverse complement strand
CATTCTTAGTTAATTATTATAACTAAATTTTTTACAGAAAGAACAATAAAGCACACGCTCGGCAGTTACGTCCGCAACTCATCGCTTTCGCTTGTTGGGTGTTCACATCATCATCGCATGTGCATACAGAATAAGCAACCCTGATTTTTAAGCGTTTCTGTCAGGAAGCTCCTAAATTGCGCCGCTCTTTATCAGGCTGTTGTAGAACGAGATTATGAAAATTTCTTCCTCGATGTCAATCAGGTACCTCATTACCTGCCTTAAATAGTCAGAAACGGTTTTGTCTTTTATCCTGAGAACAAGGCTGCTGATTTTTTTCAGGTCTTCAGAACCTGTTTTTTCGAACATATTGTGAAAATCGCCGGAAGTGTACCTGGCTATCCTGTTTATATCAGCCCTCACAAAATTCAGAATCTCCTTCCTGCTTTCAAAATTAGCGTTGTTTTTTTCGATGTATTCTGACAGGTAATAAATATTGTCCCCCAGGTTCTCAAGCCTTTTTCCGATAAGGAAGTACGACGGTATGAAAATCACATTGTCTATCTTTGATGACTTGAGTATATTAGAGTCAATCAGCGATAATGATACAATTTTTGATATTAGGTGGTACAGCCGGTCTATTTCATTCTCGTTTATCCTGACTTCTGTTATATCAAACCCGTCCAGAAGGTTTGCCACGGACAGCCCTATTATGAGCCCTATCCTGTATATTACCTGAGGTATCTCAACCTTGGACTTGTCAAGAAGCACCTTTATTTTTATGTTTTTAGCATCCTCATAGCTTACTTCAGTCCCGCTCATGTTGGTTATTGTTTTTATTATCCTCGTCCTGATTTCCTTGGCAATGTCATTCTTTGAGAACAGGCTTATGTTTTCTATCCCGAGATAATAAAGCGCGAAAAGCACCTGGTTAATCTCGCTCAGGTGGTCATCAATGTTCAATGATATATCCTCGAGCTTTTTGGATTCCATTGAATGAGGCGAGAGCATAAGGGTTCTGTCCCCCTTTTCATAAATCAATATTTCATTTTTCTCTTTCAGTTTGTTTTTTACAACCCATTCCTTCGGCAGCGAGATCGTATAAGTAGAGCCAGCTATCAGCTGTATTTTTCTTCTTTCCATAATCCCAGATTAGTTATTAACTATATAAATTTAGTGTTTTACTATATAGTTTACATAGGTTAATTATATAATAAATGCCGCCAATTAAGCTATCGGTGAAAGAAAATGGGGAAAAAATTTGAAATTGAAATAGCCGATTTTTCAGACCCTATGTCTGAATTTCAGGAAAAGTAGTCAGTTTGCCTCAAAATCAGCGCAAACGCGATAGAAGCCGGGAGAATACTGCCCGCATTTGACTGTGTTCAGGATTTTGAATTTTTTCTTTGCATTTAAGCACGCTTTCTTTATTTTTTCATGCGCCTTTTCAAACTCATCCTCGTGCAGAAAATCATAGAAATGAACTGTCCCGTTTTTCTTGATATATTTTAATGTCAAGCCGAGAAAGCTTTCTGCCCCTTTAGGCAGCGGCATGAGAATTCTGTCAAATTTTTTGTTTATTTTTGGCATAACTTTATTTACATCCCCCAGAAAAACTTTGACTTTGTTTTCTAATTTATTTTTTTTAATATTTTCCAGTGCGTATTTGTGCGCTATAGGGTTGATTTCGATGCCATAAACTTCTTTTGCTTGTGAATTTTTGATGATTACTAAAGGATAAACACCGCTCCCTGAAAACATCACCAGCACAGTCTCATTCGGCTTTATTAAATCAGCAATTCTTTTTCTCTCGCTTGACATCCTTGCAGAAAAATAAACTTTCTCAACATCCAATTTTATAAAAACATTATTTTCCTTGTGCGTCGTTTCTTTTCTCTTTTCCCCTGAAATAATCTTTAATTTTGGAGTCCTGAACTTGCCGGAATACTTTTTTGTTTTCTTCAGAATAGTTTTGATGTGATGGTAAGTATCAAGAATAATCTTTCCAATTAGTTTTTCTTTTTTAGCCAATTCTTTTGGGAACTCCGAGAAAATAAGAATGTCTCCGACTACGTCAAATGAAGTCGGCATTAATCTAAGCTCTTTCTCGCTTAATTTGCCTTTCAGGTAAAATTTTAGGTTTTTTTTATCCAAAAAACTCTCCTAATCCTTTTTGCCCTTTCTTTTCTTTTAATTTAAGCAGTTCGCTAATCTGCCCCTTAACCCTTTCTTCGGAGAAATCATGCTTATCGACTAATAAATTCATCACTTTCTCTTCATTAATTTGCCCCCACTTTAATTCATAATTATTGTTTACTTTCATGTGCTTAATCAAGTCAAAAATTTCTTTCCATTCAAATTCGAAATTATCAGACCATTTTGCTTCATTGAACATAGCATCAAAATTATTTTCATGCTTCTTGACAAGTTTAATGGCGGATTTCGGCCCTATTCCTTTAATTCCGCCCATGTTAAAATCTGTTCCAACCAGCATGGCTAAAGCAATCAGCTGGTCCTGCGTAATTCCAAGATGCTTTAAATTTTCATCAAGCAAAATCATGTCAGGATTTACAGTTTCATAGCTTAATTTGTTTGTTTTCTTTTTTCTGCCGGCAATGCTGACATTTCTGATTATTCTGGGAGCTTCAAAAAGCAGGGCATCAGCGTCATTTGTTGCGATTGCATAAGCATCGCCGTTCTTCACAATCAGGGAAGCCTGGGCTTCCGCCTCTGAAGGCGCTGTAATTGCAGGCAGCCCAAATGCTTCAACTAATTTCTTCGCTTCTTCTTTCATCTCATCATTCAGCCTTGAAGTCCTTGAAGCGTATTTTTTCATCAGCTCTTCATCACCGTCTTCTTTTGCCTTGTCAAGATTTTTCTGGGCTTCAATCTTTATTTCCTTTCTTTTTTCCAGCGTTAATTTTTTCAGCAGAGGCGCCTCGCCGTCAAAAACAAAGGCAAGCCTGACATTGTGCTGCATAAGATTGGAAATTCTGGATAACAATCCCACCAAATGCGACGTCACATTTCCCCTAGAATCCATCAAAAGCGCCCCATCTCTCTGTCTTATGGAGCTTAAAAACTGGTACAGCCACATAGAAGCATCTACAGCCAGGATTTTGTTCTGCAAAGCATCAATTTCAATTTCCTTTATTAAGAGTAATTCTGTCAGTGCTACTCCCATTTCACACCTGCTTGAAAGTTAGATTGTTTAATTCCTTCTTTATCATTTCCTCTGCTTTTATTGAAAGCTCGCCTGGAGACAAAACAATAACCGGCAGTTTCTTGAACTGCCCTTTGACATAGGCGTTGCTCAAATCCGAATCGCTGATTCTTTTCTTGTTTTTTGCCTTGCAATAGTACTGCAGGTTCCCCATCACGCTTTGGATTTCTATGATAAAATCAATTTCAGAATTTTTCTTGATAATTTCTGTGCTGATAATTATGATTTTATTTTTCTCGAAGAATTTTAAGATATCCTTCATAAACTCATCTTCTTTAGGCGCTTCTTTTGGCTTTCTTCCTCTTGCCTTTTGCTGAACCGGCTTTTCAATTGTTTCTTTCAGCTGTTGCTGTGCTTTTTCTATCGGTTTTTCTTCAATCTTTTTCTCAACAGGAAATTCTCTTTGCTTCTGCACTATTTCAGGTTGTTTCTGCTGAACTTCCTTTTTAATTTCCGGCTGGATTTTTGTTTCTTCTTTAACTTCTATCTTATTTTCTTTTTCAGAAATATCCAGTTTTGATTTGATAATTTTTCCGGCTTCTTCGTCAGAAACTAAAAACCATTTCCAGAAAATCTCGCTTGTATCGCTGTATTTGACATTCAGCGGCAGTGCAAAATCTTTTATTTCCCTTAATGCAACTCTTACTACAGGAGCCTGCTCGGAATCCCTTAAAATCTTATTTTCTTTCAATAAATCAAGGGCTTTAAGCTCCTTATCATTTAGATTAGATGTATATTTTAGAAGCATCGCTTCCTGCCCGGCAAGATAGTACAATGGAGAGCCGCCGACTTTTATTGAAGAAATCTTCATCTTTTTTGTTGCAGTCAGCTCGGCAAGATGCGCAGAGGCCATCACCATATCCATGCTGATGAGCTTGGAAATCTGTATGGGCAGCACAGGGCCTTTCATCTTCACGAAGTCTATAATCTTGTCTCTGTTGTCCATAGCTTAAAACTAAAGAAGCCGGTTATATATATTTTGTTGTTGAACTCAGGGCCTTAACCATCTTACTTCCCAGTAAGTCACATCCCCTTCATCATCCACAGTTCCAATTAAAAGCCTTTTTTTGGTGGAATGTGCAACCCTGTTCTTTGCCGAAAATTCATGCCATGTAAGCGATGACCCTTCGTGTACCGGAAATACAACCCATCTTGCATGGTCTTCACCCGGCTTTACGCCCCTGTCATAAATCCTGAAATCAGCTCCGAATTTAAGGGCGGTTTTTATGATGTATCCTCTGTTCCTGATATCCTTATAGACGCAGTATCTTATCCAGAAATTAGGCTCGGTTTTTTGGGATTTCTTCAGCAGGCTTTCAGAATCAATTACTTTATTCCTGGAATCATAAGCTATCATCTTCTTTTTATCAACGAGATAAAGCGCTTCAATCAAAGAAAGCTGCACTCTGCCGTCCTCAAGCAAAGTTCCGTACCTGCTTTGGTTATAGAGCTCCCTAGCAGGATCTGAGCTTTCTGTAAGCACTCTTTCCTTGGAAAAATATGCTTTGACAGGCTCTCTTATTTCTTTTAATTCCTTATCTTCCTTTTTCGGAAGAACTTCAGATTCTTCCTTTTTCTTAGCCATAAATATGATAGATGAAGGTATGATTGGGTGTTTAAAAAGGTTGTTTATTTCGAAATGGAGGTTTTAAACAAAAACTATTATAAACCATATTTCAATTCTATATGCTATGCAAATAACATTTTTAGGAACCTCTTCGATGGTTCCGACAAAGGAAAGAAACCAAATAGCAGTTTTCCTTAGTTATGATACTGAAGGAATTTTGTTTGACTGCGGCGAAGGCACGCAGCGCCAGTTTAAGATTGCAGGAATCCCATTAAGCAAAGTAACAAAAATTTTGCTAAGCCACTGGCACGGCGACCATGTTTTAGGCTTGCCGGGATTGATGCAGACTTTAAGCTCAACCGATTACACAGGAACTTTAGAAATCTACGGCCCGGCAGGAACGAAAAAAAGAATGGAAAAAATGTTTGAGGCGTTTGTATTTGACAAAAAATTAAATTTCAAAGTCGAAGAAGTAAAAGATGGGAAATTTTTTGAAAACAGTGATTTTGAGCTGGAGTCATACACATTAGAGCACGGAATTGAAACTCTTGGATTTAAATTCATAGAAAAAGACAAAAGAAAAGTTGATATGAAAAAAGTAAAAAAATTGGGAATTCCGGAAGGCCCTTTGATTGGAAAGCTGCAGCAGGGCCATTCAATTGAGCACAGCGGCAAAAAAATAAACCCTGATGATGTTACTGACATGGAGCAGGGAAAGAAAGTTGCGTATGTTACTGACACTGTCTTATGCAGCGGCTGTTATAAAACGGCAGAAAGAGTTGATTTGCTGATTTGCGAAGCGACTTACTCCTCAAAATTGGCTGACAAAGGCGAAGAATACGGTCACATGACTGCAAAGCAGGCCGGACAGCTGGCAAACAAGTCAAACGCAAAGCAATTGGCCCTCATACATTTCAGCGCTCGGTACAAGAACACTCAGGAGCTGGAAGAGGACGCAAGGAATGTTTTTGATAATGTAATCTGCGCCAAGGATTTCATGAAGATTGAGTTATGAGTAGCATAACTTGACTTTAGCGTGCTTTGCGATGAGGGTGAATAGTAAACTAAACAAATAATATTTTTTTCCTACTCCTGTCTTATTGAGTAATTCACAAACATTGTGACTATATCAGCGGGTTTTGGAGTAAATCCATTTTTTGCTAAGAATTCTAAAAATGGACCCTGCACCTCAAAAGCATCTACAATATGACCAATTTCAGATAACTTAACACCATGTCCATATGTTTGCATAGCGTCTAGCAAAATTTCAGCTGGAATATTTTCTTCTCTTGAAACTGTCTCCAAAGTGGACTTTTTTGCGTTGAATCTTTGATCTTGCGGCAATGCCATGATTTGAACTGCCGCTTCAGCCAACCTCGTTTTCGCCCTTATAAGACGGTCACTTAGGTCACTCGCTTCAGCATCTCTTAAGTTAACGTCAGAAAATGCAAAGGCTTCTGGAGGAACATTTATATTATAAAATAGGCTTATTGCCCCAGCCAATTGTTCGGCAGTGGGTTCAGTCAATGAAGTTAATTTTCCCCTTTGGAATAACATATCAATTGATAAATTATCACCTCTTAAGGTAACATTTTCTGAATATGTTCTTGGGTTGTTTAGATATCTTACCAATTCACTGAATGGCATTCTTGGTTTTATTCCTTTAATTGAATCTACTTCTAACCATCTCCGATAGGTAGCTTCGAAATCTCCATATTTCGCTTCACGCTCGATTGCTGGATGGATGGAGGGATCAAAACGCATAAAAACTGAAGGTTCATCTAGATGAATTTTCCCTAAACTTTTTTCTAAGGCAGATTCAACTGGTGTTATTTTATAATCAGGTATCACAATTTTCATTTTTCCAATTATGAATAAGAGAAGACCCCATTTATAAACATTTCTATTTGAAACTACTTAAAAGTAACAAATATAATGAACACCACTGGACATCCTTGCCTAAACTATTTAAACCCATTCTTATATTTAAATTCTGAATAATAATGACCAACAAAACAAAAGGCTCCAACTCAGAAAGAGAATTATTGCATATGTTCTGGGCAAAAGGATTTGCAACAATACGCAGTGCAGGCTCCGGCTCAATGAAGTACCCCGGACCTGACTTACTGGTTGGCAATTTGGTAAGGAGAATGTCAATTGAGTGCAAAACATCAAAAACAAATAAAATATATCTTACAGAAGGAGATGTTGACCAGTTAAAGAATTTCTCCAAAGTGTTTGACGCGCATCCCTGGTTTGCAGTGCGTTTCTTCAGAAAAGACTGGCTGTTTGTCAGCATAGAAGACCTGGCAAAGACGCCGACAGGTTACGTCATAGATGAAAAAACAGCAGAACTAAAGGGAATTTCATTCAGCGAATTAATATTGTATGAAACAAATAAATAAAAATAAAGAAATTTAGCGCTTTTTCTTCATTGACCTTTCAATCGTAATCTCTTCCTTGATTACTTTGTCAACTACTCTCTCAATATGCGACTCAATTCTTGCTATCCTGCGCTCCATCAAAACCATAATCCTCAAAGAATAAACAATGGCCGCTAAAGTTCCTATTATTATAGCAAGCGTCACGTCTGGTACCGTTAAAGTCTCAAGTC
>JBBSWR010000052.1:0-4563 GCA_038046185.1 Nanobdellota archaeon | reverse complement strand
CGCCAAAAAACAAAGTGCTGGATTTTTTGATAATCGCACAGGACTTTGACTATTCGCTTAAAGATATTGCCAAATACTCTAAAGTAAGCTATCCCTGCATTAAGCAATTAAAGAAAGAGCTAGTAAAGGACAAATGGATAAATCTTACAAGGAAAGTCGGGAAAGCCCAGATGTACAAATTAAACTTGAAAAATAAAAAAGTCCAAAAATTTGTTGATTTTTTCTGGGCTGTTGTTACCGAGGAAGTCGAAAAGAGTTTAGGCATTAAGGACAAAACCAATGAAGAAGATTACAGGTCTGCCGTTCCTGTGGCTGTTTCTGCAAGACATTTTTGAGAGGTTTTGAAATATTGTTGAGAAAAGTAATTTTACTTTTTGAGTCCGGATGCGATTGACATTTTTACGGGTTATAATTTTTTGTATAAAAAATATAATAAAAAAGCTAGTCCTATTAATAAGGTAAAACTTATTGAGAAAAGGCATAGATAGAAATTCCTATCGGCTTTTTCTATTAACCTAAAATAAGCGTTTATAGAAATATTTGCCAGTAAACTAATCAATACAGAAGTAATCAAACCTGCTAAAAATAATTTATGATTTTCTTTTGTTGGTTTAGCCATTTTTAAATATAAAACGCCGAGGGGAGGATTTGAACCCCCGGATCCTTGCGGACAGTGGATCTTTATGAGCCATATCCAAAGGGATAGCCTTAGCAATCATACGGTTTATTTTAGTAAATCACCGCAATACCAGGCTATGCGACCTCGGCATTAGTGGAAAAGATTACTAATGGCTTTATAAAAGTTGTTGGTTTAAGGTTAAGCAACTTTTTATTTTTCAATTGATGGAGCCAACAATAATAATGGCTGTCGTCGCTTCGCTCCTCGTCGGACACCCCGTAAGGGACAACCCCCGTCCGACCAGCATTATTGTTGGCTTGCGATTTTTGACACTTAACTTGGTTACATCCGAGTTTCAAGCGATAATTTACAATAAAACTTATAAAGATGGTTAGTATATAGGAGATAATGAAAAAGATTGCATTCTTATCAGCTTTTATTTTGTTTTTAATAATTCCGTTTGCATCTGCAGACTGGTTTCACAACAGCGGGAATGTGCTTGTCCATATTGACATAAGCGGAAATACAGAGATAGTTCCAGCCGGAGCTTATGTGGATACTGCCACTGTCAACCTTACTTTTTTTCCAAAGCAAACAAGCACGCAGGATTTGGTTCAGCTTGAAACGGATCCAAATGCTGACGTGTCTGATAAAACTATAGTCTTTAAATGGAAAAATCCGCAGAATAGTTTTGGCTTCAAAGTTTCTTCCGATGTCAGAACAACAAACACAATAGCCCAGGTTAACGAAAAAATTAATTTTCCAATAGCGGAGCTGCCTGAGGACATAAAAATATACACAAAGCCCAGCGCAACAATAGATTCAGACAATGAAAATATTATACAGATAGCCTCTGAGCTTGTCAAGGGGGAAGATGACCTGTACAGCGCGGTTTTCAAGCTTGCGCAGTGGACTAAAAGCGATGTGAATTACAACCTCAGCACCATGTCATTGCCCGTGACGCAAAAAGCGTCTGAAGTTCTTAAAAGCAAGCAAGGAGTCTGCGGCGACATATCCTCCTTGTTTATCGCGTTGGCAAGGTCTGTTGGAATTCCGGCAAGGTTTGTTTCCGGCATTGCCTATACAAATTCTGACTTGTTTCCGGAAAAATGGGGCGCCCACGGATGGGCGGAAGTTTATTTTCCGGATTACGGCTGGGTGCCTTTTGATGTAACATACGGCGAATTCGGATGGATTGACCCAACGCATATAAGATTCAAGGATTCTGCCGATTCAGACGAAGCTTCAACCTATTACCAATGGGTCGGAAGAAATGCTGATTTGAGAACCGGAAAAGTGGATGTAAAGACTGTATTGACCGATGCAAGCGGAATTGTTAATGCGCCTGTAAGTATTGAAGCAAATGTGCTGAAAAAATCAGTAGGTTTTGGATCATACAATATTGTTGAAGCTGCAGTGGAGAATACTGCAAATTATTATTACAGCACCGAGCTGTATTTAAGCAAGTCAAGGGAAATAACAATAATTGGAAATAATTTTAAGAGCATATTATTGCTGCCTCACGAGAAAAAGACGGTGTTCTGGATTATAAAGCTAGGGGGAGATTTAAGCAACAGGTATGAATACACTTTTCCATTAGCTGTCGGAACCATAGACAATATTACGTCCGAAACGAGCTTTGAATCTGATTACAGGCAGGCTTATGTTTCACAGGATGAAATGCAGCAGGCTGCCAAGCTGCTCGAGGAGGAGACACAAAAGAAATACTCCGGAAATGTAATGCTAAACTGCAGTGTTTCAAAAAATGAATTTTATGAGTATGAAACTGCGAAAGTTTACTGCACGGCCAAGAACACCGGCAATATTTTTTTAAGCGATGTCAGCGTTTGCTTTGAGAGCAAATGCAACACAACAAATCTTGGAATTTCACAGGAAAAGAGTTTTGATTTTAATGTTGATAAATCAGCTGCAGGAGAAAAAGAAATTCCGGTAATTCTTAAAAATGAATTAGTTTCAAAAGCAGCTTATGTTAATTTTATAATCAATGATGCGCCTTTAATTGGAATTGAAAATTTGAAATTCCCGAATGAAACTGCATATGATGATAATTTCAAAGTTGAATTTACTTTGGCAAAAAAATCTTTGTCAAACCCTAAGAATGTTGAACTGAGCTTTGTTCAAAACGGGATTGATAAAAAATGGGCTGTCGCAGATTTCAGCGAAGACCATAAGTATGTTGTTGACATTGAAGCCAAAGGATTGAAGTATGGGGTTAATAATTATAAAATAAATGTTAATTATAAAGATGGTTTGGGCAAACAATACAATACAAATAAGGGGTTTTCAATAAGCCTAACTAAAGCTACCCCTTTGCAAAGAGTTATTCTATTCTCAAATGATTTGGGGAAGGGGGCTATTATAATAGTGCTGGTAGGATTTACTGCCTTTGTGGGTTTAATCTTGTGGATGTTTAGGAGAAATAAATTAACTAAATAATTTATTTTCCCTATAGTAAACAATTAAATTTGATAGTATTATATTTTATTTCTATATTGTAAATTAATAAAAAAGGAAAGTATTATATATTCTTAGATAACTGATATAAATATGGAGCAAAAAGCAGATCAGGACAAGGTGCATTTTATAGAGAAGATTGTGCCTGACACCTCAGTATTAATAGAAGGGTTGTTGTCGGACAAGATACATCATAATCACATTAAAACTAACCAGATTATAATACATGAAGCGGTGATTGCAGAGCTTGAGCATCAGGCTAATTCCAACAAAGCGATAGGATTTCTTGGGCTGGATGAGATTAAAAAGCTGAAACTAATTTCAACTGAAAAGGAATTTGAGTTTACTTTCAAAGGCGCAAGGCCGAAAGCAGCTGAAATAAGGAATGCTTCACTTGGCGAGATTGATTCTTTGATAAGGCAACTGGCTTATGATGAAGATGCAACTTTGGTAACATCCGACAAAGTCCAGAGCGAGGTCGGATTGGCAAAAGGGATGAAAGTCATTTACTTCAAGCAGACCGATAAAGGGTTCAGGAAGCTAAAGCTTGAGAGATTTTTTGATGAAACAACCATGAGCGTGCATCTCAGGGAAAATGTTCCGCCGTATGCAAAGAAAGGAATGCCCGGCAACTGGGAATTCAAGGAACTAAGAAAAGCGCTGCTGAAAAGAGATGAGATACAGGATATTTCACGGGAGATAATCGAAGATGCCAAATTAAGGAAAGACGGCTTTATTGAAATTGAAAGGCCGGGCTCAACAATCGTGCAGCTTGGAAATTTCAGGATAGTCATAACAAAGCCGCCGCTCTCCGATGGGTGGGAGATAACTGCCGTAAGGCCCGTAAAGAGGCTTAACCTTGATGATTACAAGCTCAGCGAGAAGCTTATGAACAGGGTTGCCAAGCAGGCTGAGGGCGGGCTGATTGCCGGCGCTCCGGGAATGGGAAAATCCACATTTGCACAGGCACTTGCTGAGTATTATGCCAACCAGGATAAAATCGTGAAAACGGTTGAAGCGCCCCGTGACCTGATTCTGCCGGAAAAAATAACCCAGTATTCAATTTCTTACGGAGACGCACAGGAGATACATGACATTTTGCTATTATCAAGGCCGGATTACACTATTTTTGATGAGATGAGAAACACCAATGATTTCAAGCTGTTTGCAGACTTAAGACTCGCGGGAGTCGGGATGGTTGGAGTTGTTCATGCAACT
Source organism: Nanobdellota archaeon (assembly GCA_038046185.1). Classification (GTDB taxonomy): domain Archaea; phylum Nanobdellota; class Nanobdellia; order Woesearchaeales; family GW2011-AR4. Next base: position 251 of record JBBSWR010000052.1, on the reverse strand, counting down.
TCCCCTGTTGATGCAATACAGAGGTTTATTGGAAGGGTTGAGATGGGAGTTATCCCTCAGGTTATTGATACTGTTATTTTCATTAAGAATGGGTTTGTCAACAAAGTTTTGGAGTTAAAGATGACTGTCAAGGTTCCTTCCGGAATGACAGAAGCAGACCTGGCAAGACCGGTTGTTGTTGTAAATGATTTTGAAACCGGGCAATTGGCTTATGAAATTTATTCTTACGGAGAGCAGACTGTGGTTATTCC
>JBBSWR010000051.1:0-4299 GCA_038046185.1 Nanobdellota archaeon | reverse complement strand
GCAGTAAAATATTATTAAAATAATCAAAAGGCATGCTCCATTTTACATCTGTGCCCCCTGTAACTGAAATAGTAATTGGCTTTGAGGCGAACATTGAAGGCAGCATCAAAGACTGCAGCAGCAAAGTTATTGATCCGGCTGTTTCAATATCGATGTCCAGATTTTTGGCAACAATTTTTTTTGGAAAATATTTCAATGATAATGAGCCGAGCTCATCGCCTTCAGTTACTGCGGCGCATAATTCCTTTAGTGCCTTAACGCAATAAAGATGCTGGCTCTTCAGCCCCGAAACTGGGCGGCCTTTTCTGATATCATAGATTTCAAATGGCCTTTGGGTTATCGTGGAAAGAGCTAATGATGTTCTGGCAATCTGGCCGCCGCCCTCTAAGTATGAGCCATCTATTTTAATCATGAGAATAAAGAAAATAAGAATTGATTATAAACTTTCTGAAATATCAGAATTACAGCTTATATGTTCTGCACATCTGCCAATCCCTGGTCAACACCATTAAGCTGGCTTGCACTTGTGTCATTTTCATCGCTGCTTATGGAATTGACTGAGTTTCCAAACGAATCGGCCGCCAAATCTCCCGCGACTTCCTTGACAGGAGGTTCCTGAACATTGCCTGCAGATTTCTGGCCGCAGGCGGCAATAACCACCAGCATTAATACGAGAAATGATACTAGTATTTTTTTCATTTTTTCACCGCTTTGTTTTGCTTGTTTTTGCAACTATTTAAAATTTGCTGTTAATTTAAGCATACATATAAAAAATCTTACTCTGTGCCAATGCCAACTCCGATATTCGTATTGCTTTTAGCATTGCCGCTTCCAATTTTTACTATTCCAGATGAGTCTATAGTTATGTTGGCATTGGAGGGCACTCTGACATTGACACCCACATTACCATCAAGGTCCATTCCTACTTTAATGTTTGTCCTGACGCTTCCACCTTTAATTTCAACTTCATTATCATTTCCTATCTGGGCATCCGCATCTGATTTTGTCTCAACTTGCACAACTGGCGCCATTATATATTTACCATTTCCCGTTACGTGGATTGACTCGTCTGCTATGAAATCAAATGTTGCAGTTGATGTTGCATTTGCCTCAACAAAAAGATTGCCATTTATCTTTAATTCTCCTGAAGGGAGCTTTGCCTCGTGAGAGCCGCTTGCATCTGTCACAACTACATTGGATATATCCAACCTAAGCTGGTCGTATGTGCCTTCTTTTAACTGTGCATCTGCCAAAAGTTCCTGCCTGCCCTGTGATTTTAACTGCAATAAGTCATAAGTTTTTTGTGATGAAGAAACTGTAACCCATCCTTCTGTTTCGCTATGAACTTTTACGCTGTCAACTGTTACTTTAACGCTTGTAACATCCCCCATATCTGCCGCTGCATCTGTTACAGCAAACACCACTCTTCCCTCTGAAGATTGTGGTGTTCCGGTGTTTTGCGTTCCTGAACTAAAATCGCTTTGGACTGTGCTTGTACATGCTCCTACAAGCATGACTAAAACCAAGCCTATAGCCATAAAAATATTTATTTTTTTCATGTTTCATCACCTTGCTGATTTATTTTAGTGCAATTTTATGGCAGATATATAAATAATTCGGCCCAATAAGCCATATTTTTACGATTATATTCATATTTCAAAAAAATAAAAATTAGAATCCTTTTAATCGGATTCCTGCTCTACTTCGACTTCCACATCCTCTGAAAGATCTGCGTCCGGATATGCTCCCTTTATTTCCTTGACGATTATCTTAAGCTCATCATGGGCCTGTTTTATTAATTCCCTTGATTCTTTCAAAAGCCGGTTTGCCTCATCTGTCAATGCTTTGATTTTGGAGCTGTCAGCTGGCTCTCCGCCTGCCCTTAAATTAAGAGCTTCCGAAAGTTTTGCCTGGGCTTGGGTGTATTTATCCTTTGATTCGGCAATTTTCTGGCTGAATAAATCAACTTCAGCACTTACATTAATGCTGATGTTTTTGTCTTTTGCCTCCTGCAAAACATGGTCAAGCCTCTTCTCAAGCACAAGCCCCTGGTTTACTATGCCTTCAACTCTTGCAGATACAACTCTCTTGCTGTATAATTCCACCAAGTGCTCAAGGGTATTCCATTTTTTTCTTAGCCTAGAGGCATCTTCTTTTATCTGCTCTTTTGTCGTAGCTGACTGGACATCTGCCTTAATTGAATTTATGTCTGCAATTTGCGCATCTATTTCAGCAACAATCCTTGCTGATACGTTAGCTTCAATGTTGCTGTTTTCCTGCACCTTTGCCTTTATTTTTTCAAGGTGGCTGACCAAAGCATCTGAAACTTTCAAAAGATAATCTCTTGCATTTTCAATAGTCGCATTGTCATCGCGCTTTTCTTTTGATTCCTTTAATTTTTCCCTTGCGCCTTCAAGGCCGTCTTTTGACTCTTTGAATTTTTCCTTTGCCGCTTCGAAATCAGCCCGTGCTTTCAAAATGACCGATTGAGTAAGGTTTCTCTCGTCCAAATCGTGCGCATTTCTAACTTTTAGCATATTTATTCCTTTTAATTCCATCTTTAATGCCTGAAAGTCCATCTTTGCAAGCTCCTTTGACCTTGCCCTGTTTAATTCTAAGAATTTTTGAATGTCCGATCGGTTAAGCTCTGAAATTTTTTCAAGCTTTTCCTGGTCGAGCTCGGCAATTTTTTCAAGCTTTTCGTCGCTGAGTTCTGAAAGCTTTTCCAAGCGGTCGCTTTTAAGCTGCATTATCTTATCCAAGTTTGTAACATTGAGCTTCGAAAGCCTTTCCCTTTGCTTTTGGTCGAGCTCGGCAATTTTTTCAAGCCTTTTCTCGCTATTTTCCCTCATTTTTTCAAGCCTGTCTTTCATATTTTCCCTTTGGCTCTTATTGTCATTTTCCTGCGTGTCGGCTCTTACGGAAGTTGTTGAGATTACCCGAACATTGGATGAATCCGAACTTCCAGAACTTGTTTCGCTATCCACTGAAGTATCCGAATTTACGGCAACATCCGTATCGGCAACAGCCAATGGCACAAGGCTAAGTATAAATATGGCCATTATTGTCAATGCAATTGTTTTTTTCATTTTATTCTCCTCCTAATTTTTTAATAATTTTCATCAAGATATATGAACCTTTCGCTTGATTGTGAATTTCTGATTGTGCTTTCACAGTCTCCACACAAATATGGATACCTGCTTTTTCTGCTCACCATTTTCGTTCTGCAATGAATGCATATGCGGCTTGGCATTTTTCACCTTTTTATTTGCTGATTTCTTTTGAATCAACAAAAACAGTATGGCTGGCTTGCTTATAAAGAAACTTTTTTAATCCAAAATCTTAAGGTTTTTAACGTGCTTTAAAGCTTTACAAAGCTTTATTTGGGCTTTTTTTACTTTAATAAGGCGCTTTAATGGTTTTTTGCTGTAAAAAATGGTTAGACTAATTTATCGTCCGGCAAAATGTTTTTATAGGGCAAGTGATTAATTATTCGTATGGGAAATTACAAAGTTCTGATTTACGGCTTAATAGCTTTGATTACGATTCAAATAGCAAGCGCCGCAACTATTTACGGCAGTGTGTATGATTTTTCATTAGACAAGGTTAGTAATGCACGAGTCGAGATTAACACGTCTCCCAAGCAGTTCCTTATAGCAAAAAACGGCTCTTATTCATTCAGTGTCCCGAACGGCGCCTATACAATAAAAGCGCAGTTGATGCAAAAAAATACTGTTGTTGCTTCAGTGCAGGAAAACATAACGATTAAACAGGACGGCTCTTATGTGCTGGATTTAATTTTGTTTCCGGATGTTGAAGAGGGTATTGAAAATCCCAATTTGAATATAAATGGGAATGTAATTGATACAAATGCTTCCAAAAATTATTACTGGATTTTGATTGTTTTATTGCTGATTATTGCCGCTGTTTCAGCATATTATTTTAAGAGAAAACAGAAGCAGAAAAAATTGCCGGGAGAAGAGCCAAAAGAAAGCAAAAAATCTGAAGAAAAAGATGAATACAATGATTTGGACCAGGTAATTAAAATAATCAGGAATGAGGGCGGCAGGGCAACGCAAAAAGACATTCGAAAGCAGATTCCATTATCGGAGGCGAAGATTAGTTTAATGATTGCTGAGCTGGAGCATAAAGGACTGGTTGAGAAGATAAAGAAAGGAAGGGGGAACATAATTATTTTAAAGAAGAAATGAAATAGATGCAAAAACGACAGAGGCTTTACGCCTCTTCAAGCTTGACGAGTTCTTTTTGGTCAAGCTTTTTCTTGTAAAGAAAAAGGTT
>JBBSWR010000050.1:0-4535 GCA_038046185.1 Nanobdellota archaeon | reverse complement strand
AAGGCTAAGCAGCTTTGCAGCCAAGCAGCTTTTATTGGGAGAAGAAGTTGATATTATCAACTGCGAAGAGGCTGTTGTGAGCGGAAAAAGAGCCCCGATTGTTGAGAATTATATTCGAAGAGTGGACAGGAAAGCGCCCACAAAAGGGCCTTATCTTTACAGGAATCCAGCCTTTTTTGTCAAGAAAACGATAAGAGGCATGCTGCCGTTCAAAAAGCCAAGAGGACAGGAAGTTTACAGAAATGTAAAATGCCACATCGGAGTCCCTGAAGGGCTCAGGAATGAAAAATTCACGGAAATAGAAAAAGCCGGCGCAGGCAAGCTGCAGAAAGCAGATTACTTGAAAGTAAAGGATATCTGCAGGCAGATAGGATACAACAGAGGATAAAAAATGAAAAATATTCACACATCAGGAAAAAGAAAATCAGCAATCGCGAGAGCAGTTGTAAAACAGGGAACAGGAATTATCAGGCTGAACAGCGTTCCCATTGATTTAGTGGAGCCGAGAATGTCAAGATTAAAGTTAATGGAGCCTTTGATACTTGCCGGGGATGTTGCCGGCAAAGTAAATATTGATGTCAGCGTTATCGGCGGCGGAATATCATCGCAAGCGGAAGCTTCAAGGCTGGCAATTGCAAAAGCTCTTTTGGTTTACACGAAGAATGACAAATTAAGGGAAGTATTCTTGAATTATGACAGAAATCTTTTGGTTGCAGATGTTCGAAGGAAGGAGCCGTCAAAGCCGAACAGGCACGGACAAGCCAGGTCAAAAGTTCAAAAATCGTACAGATAAGGAGGAGAAAAAATGATAATTCCAATAAGATGTTTCAGCTGCGGAAAGCCAATAGCCCACCTTTATGAAAAATACAAGGAAAGGGTTGACAAAGGCGAGGACAGAAAAAAAGTAATGGACGAGCTTGGCTTGCAGAGATACTGCTGCAGGGCAATGTTCCTGGGGCATGTTGATTTGATAGACACAGCCGCGCAGTTCAAGAAATTTTAATTTTTTTTAATTTAATTCTTTTAATTTAAGTTTTTATTAAATTTATCATAATCAGACGAAAATGACCTAGTTGCTGTAAATTAAAACAGGTGACCAGTTTATCACTGCCTAACCATAAGCAAAATGAAATATATAATAGAACACCTTGAACCTGAACTTTTTGAATGGTGCCTGATAGAATATGGGCATATTTCTAAGATTGTCGGCAAGGATAATCTGATTTTTACCAATATTAAGAATAAAAACGATGCTTCTAAAATTAAAAAATTAGGAACTGTTTTTAATGAAAAATTTTCTGAGCTGAATAATAAATTAAATTTCAATAAAAATAAAATCTGTGTTTTGTCGCAGTACGGGGCAAAAACTCTTGAAACAAACGACAAAACCAAGTTTGAATATTTCGTTTTTGGCGGTATTCTGGGGGACAAGCCTGCAAAAAGGAGAACTGAGGACATCATCAAAGAGTTAAGGCAGAATAAGATTAAATTTGAAGAAAGAAATCTGGGAAGCGCGCAGATGCCAACCGACAATGCAGTTTATGCCTCAAAAAAGATTTTAGACGGGGCAAAATTAAATGATTTGAAGTTTATTGATGAAGTTGAAGTCCAGATTAATGAGAATGAAAGCGTGAGCTTGCCTTTTCGGTATATTGTTGACAACAACAACTTGATCATTTCTGAGAAATTAGTTGAGCATCTGAGGAAAAGGAAAGAATTCTGAGTTAATTTTACAAAATCTTTAAAAACAAAATTACAAAACCTATATTGAAATGGTTGATTTCAGGGAAATTGCCAAGAAATGGCAAGAAAAGTGGGAAAAAGCACAAATTTTCAAAGTAAGTGAAAAATCCAATAAGAAGAAATTTTACTGTTTAGAAATGTTCCCATATCCTTCCAACATTCTGCACATGGGGCATCTTCGCAATTATTCCATAGGAGATTCTTTAGCCAGGTATAAAAGAATGCAGGGCTTTAACGTACTTTATCCAATGGGCTATGACGCTTTTGGGCTGCCTGCTGAGAATGCTGCAATAAAGCACGGAATTGACCCTGAAAAATGGACACTTACCAACATGAATACTATAAGGCAGCAGCAAAAAGAAATGGGTTTTTCATATGACTGGGACAGGGAAGTTGCAAGCCTGCACGAATGGTATTACAAGTGGAACCAGTGGATATTTTTAAAATTCTATGAGAAAGGGCTGGCGTACAAGAAAAAAGCTGCCGTCAACTGGTGCAAAAGCTGCGGAACGGTTTTGGCAAACGAGCAGGTTGAAGAAGGAAAATGCTGGCGCTGCCACAATGAAGTTACTGAAATGTTTTTAGAGCAGTGGTTCTTCAAGATAACGGATTACGCGGAAGAATTGCTGAGGGACATTGAGAAATTGGAGCATTGGCCCGAAAGAGTCAAAACAATGCAGAAAAACTGGATTGGGAAAAGCTACGGAATTGAGATATTTTTCAGGCTGAAAGATTCGCACAAAATTCTGCCTGCGTTTACCACAAGGCCGGACACAATCCACAGCGTAACTTTTATTGTAATTGCTCCGGAGCATCCTGCAGTTTTGGATTTAATAAAAGGCACAAAATACGAGAAAGAAGCCATTGAAACAATCAGGAAAATAAAATCACAGACAAGGGCGGAAAGAACTGAAGGCAAGGATAAAATTGGCTGCTTTTTGGGAAAATATATTATAAATCCGGCCAACAATGAAGAAGTTCCAATCTATTTGGCAAATTTTGTGCTGATGGATTATGGCACCGGAATTGTAATGGCTGATGCGCACGATGAAAGGGATTTTGAATTTGCAAGAAAATACAATATTCCGCTGAAATTTGTCATTTCTCCCGACGGCAGGCCGATTGACGCAGGCAAAGCTGACAAAGCATTGATTGAAGATGGAATCCTGTTCAATTCAGGGAAATTTTCAGGAATGAAAAACCGCGATGCGATTGAGCCGATTTCAAAATGGATGGAAGAAAATAAATTCGGCAAGAGAACTGTTAATTTCAAATTAAGAGACTGGCTGATTTCCCGCCAGCGATATTGGGGAACTCCGATTCCAATTGTTTACTGCGATAAATGTGGGACTGTTCCGGTTTCGCTGAATGAACTGCCGGTAAAGCTTCCAAAGCCGGATAAATGTAAATTCACAGGGCAGGGAAATCCGCTGGAAACGTGCAAGGAGTTTGTTGAAACAAAATGCCCGAAATGCCACGGGAAAGCAAAACGGGATACTGATACAATGGATACTTTCATCGACAGCTCATGGTATTTCATGAGGTACTGCAGCCCAAGATTTGAAGATGGGCCTTTTGACAAAAAAGCTGTTGAGTACTGGATGCCGGTTGACCAGTACATTGGAGGCATAGAGCACGCCATTCTGCATTTACTGTACGCAAGATTTTTTACAAAAGCTCTGAGGGATTTGGGATTGGTAAATGTGGACGAGCCTTTTGCGAGATTGTTAACGCAGGGAATGGTGATAAAAGACGGCGCGAAGATGTCAAAATCAATCGGAAATGTGGTTGACCCTGCGGAAATTTACAACAAGTACGGCCCGGACACTGCAAGATTGTTTATTTTATTTGCCGCTTTGCCTGAAAAGGAACTGGACTGGAATGATAAAGGAGTTGCCGGCGCGTTCAGGTTTTTGAATAAAGTATACAATCTGGCTGAAGAAAATCTTGCAAATATTTCTTTAAAAAATTATGATGAAACTGGATTAAGCAATCAGGACAAATACGTTTTGAGCAAGATGAATCTGACAATTAAAAATGTAACAGAGCATTTTGAAAAGTTTGAATTTTCGCTGGCAATCGGAAAAATAATGGAATTCGTTGACGTGCTTCAAAGGTATAAGGATAAAAATAAAGGGGTGTTTGGAGAAGCTGTTAAGAATTTAGTTTTCATGATGCAGCCATTCACCCCTCATATGGGCGAAGAAATGTGGCATTTGATTAAAGGAGAGGGATTTGCTTCGCTTCAGAGGTGGCCGTCTTATGACGAAAGTAAAATTGATAAAAAAGCAGAAGCGCTTGAATTGTTAGTTCATACTACAAGAAAAGACATTATGGAAATTTTAAGGCTGGCCGAGATAACAAAGCCAAAAAAAATAACTTTGTTTATCGCGGAGAAATGGAAGTATGATTTCATGTCAAAATTAAAGGAAGAAATGCAGAATACAAGAAATGCCGGCGAATTAATCAAAAAAATAATGGCAACTGGTTTAAGGATTTACGGGCAGGAAATAACAAAACTTATTCCGAGACTGATGAATGACGCAACAAAAATTCCTGAAGCGGTTTTGGAGCAGGAGAGCGAGCTACACTCATTAAATAGTGCAGCTGAAGAGTACGGGAAAGAAATGGAATGCAGCGTTAAAGTTGTTGCAGCGGAGAATTCAAAGGAAGCGAAAGCAAAACAGGCATTGCCGGGAAAGGCTGCAATTTTGGTTGAATAGTTTTAAAGCCATAAGATAGTATTTAATCTTCGGCATATTTATATATAAGCTCATCCCTAGTATTTCTGA
>JBBSWR010000049.1:0-12313 GCA_038046185.1 Nanobdellota archaeon | reverse complement strand
CGCCTTGACTCAAAAAATTTCCAGTTTGTTGTGAGGGAGCCCTATGAAGGAAAAGTTTTCAGGAATTATAAATTAAAAAATGGAATTCTAAAGCCGCAGCAAAAAATAAAAATTCTTTCTGAAATGCTTGACGGGATTATTGTGGCGGATTCTGTCGGGATTGAGTATTCTTTCAAAAATGGAAGCAAAGCAGCCGTGAAGCTGTCAAAAAACAGCCTGAACGTGGTGTGGCACAAAGAATGAAAATCAAAGACATTGGGGGCGAATTTGAATTAATTGATAAGATAAAGAAAAGTATAATAGTATTTTCTAAAGAAGTTATTTTTGGAATCGGCGATGATGCTGCTGTTTTGAAATATGACAAGAAAAATTACATGCTTTTAACGACTGACATGCTTGTTGAGAACGACCACTTTTCTTTGAAATTTTCCACTCCAGCGCAGATTGGAATGAAAGCTATCGAGCAAAATGCCAGCGATATAGCTGCAATGGGGGGCATTCCAAAATTTGCCGTGATATCCATTGCCCTGCCCAATGATGCTAGTGTGGAGTTTGTTGACGGGCTGTACGAAGGGATGAATAAAAAATCCAAAGAGTATAAGATAAATATTGTTGGAGGAAATATAACCCATTCAAGAGAAATTGTTATTAATGTTGCATTGGTCGGATTTGTTGAGAAAAAATTTCTTGCACTGAGAAGCAGCGCTGAAATCGGCGATTTAATTTTCTGTTCTGGCGATGTCGGAAAATCAACAGCTGGGCTGGAATTGCTAAGGCACAATCTTAAAGGAAAATCAATAAAACCGCACCTGGAGCCGAAATCCAGATTAAAATTAGCAAGAGAATTGGTAAAAACAGGAATTAATTCCATGATTGATGTTTCTGACGGGGTTGCTTCTGAAGTCAAGCACATTTGCGATGAATCAAAAGTCGGAGCTATGATTTATACTGACAAAATTCCAATATCTAAAAACACAGTAATTGATTCAAAAAAACTTGGGAAAGATGCTGTTGATTTTGCTTTATATGGCGGGGAGGACTTTGAATTGGTATTTACGGCAAACAAAAATAAATTGAAACAGCTGAAAAAATTTGATGTAAAGGTGATTGGGGAGATTGTTGATGTGAAAAATGGAATAAAATTGATTAAGAATAATAAAAAAATAAGCGTTGAAAGCGGGTTTGACCATTTCAGAAGAATCAAAGTTTGAAATCCCAGTACTCGCAGAGATTTAATTTTAATTTCTTCATTCTTGACTGAAATTCCCTCTCAACAGCTACTGACGAGGTGGTTCTTTGCTCATGAAATTCCAATTTTGCTTTCTTATTATTAATCCCCATCAGGAATGCCGAAACGCAATGCGGCAGAACACTGACATTGTATCCGCCTTCGAGGCATGCAAAAATATTCTTGAAATTGCCTGATAATAATTTTCCGATTTCATAATATGAATTTTCTGTCAGGTTCAACTGCAGCAAAGGGTCGTCTTTATGCCCGTCAAATCCTGCTGAGACTGCAACAACATCGGGATTGAATTGCTGCTTAATTACTGGGATCATTTTTGACAATGTTGAAATAAATAAATCATCTCCGGTGTAGGGAGGCATAGGAACATTTATTGTTAAATATTTTCCATCACCTTCCCCAATTTCATCAACCCATCCCGTGCCTGGAAATGCCGGAAACTGGTGCGCTGAAAGATAAAGAACTTTGTCTTCGCGATAGAAAATATCCTGCGAACCGTTACCGCTGTGACCATCAAAATCTAATATGAAAACTTTTTTTCCACGCTCATTCAGCCACCTTGTGGCGACTGCAATGTTGTTAAACAGGCAGAAGCCCATCGCCCTTTTTGCAGTTGCGTGATGGCCTGGAGGCCTGACTAAGGCAAAATTGCTTTGCTTTGCCGCCATTATAGAAGCTTCAACTGCATGGCATGCAACATCATAGCTGTATTTGTTAGTGTAGGTATCGGTATCCAAATTCGTTTCCTTTTCACATGCATTTTTTACCAGCTCCAGGTAATCATCTTTGTAGATCAATTTAAGGTGCTTTTCACCGCTTTCAATTTTTGTTTCTTCTACATCACCAAAAGAAATCAGCCTTTCAGGGCATTCGGGATGATTTTTTCCCCTGTGCCTTAAAAAAATTTTGTTGCAGATTAAATCCATTTTAAACAACCATTATCTGTTGACAATAAATCCCAATTCACTTAATTTTTCCAATGCCCTATTAAGATTTTTTTCTTTTATTAAAATATGATCTGTTGAATAAGAAGAAATAACAAAAATACTGAGGTTCTCATCTGCCAGAATTTTTGAAATCTTGGCCAGGAATCCCACCAATCCGAATGGAAGTATCATGTCAAAGGTAAGAATTTTCCAGTCTTTTTCGATATTGATTATATTATTTGAATTTTCTTCAATTTTGGATTGATCAATTACTACTGTAATTTCGTTTTTATCATTTATAACTGCAAAAGAATCAGCAATTGGGTGCTTGGACTTAATAACTGCAAATTTTTCTTTCCAAACTTTTATCTTTCCATTTTTGAAATAATCTTCGACGTCCATATTAACCAGTTTAAATAAACAAAGTAGGAGGACGCGCCCGAGAATGGGCAAGAATCACTGCAAGTGGCTACCCTGCCTTAAGCTCCACTCTGTTGTCCATTAACACCGCTGCCTAAGATTACCGCTGCTTCCTTCCAGACCTGACGGATTTTCAAAAACAACAGTTCAACGGGACAGAGCTTCGACGCCAAAAGCAAGACCAGATTGCAACAACCCAAGCCGCTTCCCAGACCTCACCGCGCCTGAAGCACATCTGCGCTGACAGGAGAGTGCTGACCTCCCGGCAAAGTCCTCCCGAATACAAGAATGCATTATAGGTTTTAAAGTTTATCTATTAGTTTCAGATTTCCTTATAAAAAATATCGATTAGTTTTAGAATTAAAAACTTATTTTACAAACTCTACATTTGGCATATTTTTAAATTGTTTGTCGCCAGTTAAAAATTTTGATTTATGTTCCAGCGCAAGAACGTAACCGACCGAATCAGTTAATGAAATGTTTGCCTTCCTATTTTCATGCCTAAATCTTACAGCTTCTACCATTATTTTTGGAGATATTTCCAGAAATTCAAAATTACACTCTTCAAAAAATTCGTCCGCACTTTTTCTCCCTTTATCTTTAAGAAATAAGTTATACAACTCGCCAAGATTCATTACGCTTGTGACAATTTTTAACCCTTCAAATTCTTTATAGTTTGGATTTAGCTTTATTAATTCAATTATTGCATAAGTGTCAAAAAAATAATCCATTTTCAAAAACCAACATCAAATTCCTTATCCACTTCTCTCATCAGCGCATCAGTAGATTTAGAAAATTTCCATTTTCCAGCGATATCTTTACCCCTAGTTACAGGCTTGCCGGTAATCATTAAAGTAACCTCTTGATTAGGCTTAATATTCCCCTCTCTAACCATTTTTTTAGGTATAATGACCCCTACAGAATTTCCCCATTTTTTTGTCCTGGCTTTTATTTCCATCATAGAAGTTATACATGTATAACTAATATAAATACTTTTCGTTAAATCAGCCAAACAACTGCGTATCCGATGAAGCATCCAATGCTTAAAACGGGCATTGCGGGATAGAATTTGTTCTGCTGGCCTTTCATTAAGAGAATAAAAAGCGCAATCGTAACAAAAACCGGGATTATCAGGGTTTTCAAAAATCCGACTAGAAATGTGTCCTGAAACATAAGGGATTTCATAACAACTCCTGCAAATATCAAAGTAAATCCGATGTCCCCGCCGCCCAGAACAGCGACTGATTGCTTAGAGGCAGCCTTGCCTGAAGACTTTTCTATTTTTACTTTTGTTTTAGAGGGCATTTGGGATTTGATTGAAACCTTGCCTCTTTCGTAAGGTATGAGCAGGCCGGCAAATATTTTTGAGCTGGACTGGAACTCAGCAAGCTTTACCATGTGCTTTGTCTTGAAGACGGCAATGAAATCGTAGATTGAAATTACAATCAGCAGCATGACAGCTGCAAAAATATTAATAATCGGAACAAATATCGCCGCCAGTCCGCCGTAAATGAATATTTCTGAAATATTCTGAAGCAGGATATTGGGGCGGTAAATTTTTAAAACTGCCACAACCAGGGCAAGAACAGCAGCGGCAATTGTATTGATGAATGATGCAAACGCTATTGACAAAGTGAGCCACACAGTTGCAAAAAACCAAAATCTCCAGATGTTGGGCTTGTTGAACCTTATCAGCAGCAGTATCAAGATTGTTCCGAATATTATTGCAATGGTGATATAAATAAATGAGTATGACTGGTTTTCAACCTGAGGGCGCTCGAGATTGTACGGCAGCGGCTTGTACACAATCTCTCTTGCTTCAATGGTTTTCTTGTGGTCAATGTATTGGCTCACGATTAACAGGCCGACAACCTGCGCCAAAAAGAAGAAAGCAATCAAAGCTAATGTGACTTTTAATGTATGTTTCATTTCCAAACTGCCAAATATTTACGGCTTTAATAATTTATGTTTTTAGGAATTATGGCGCTTAAATAATTTTTAATCATAAACCTTCCCCCTCTTATCAATGTTCTCAATATAAATCTTTGAAGAAAGATAATCCACGAAGTAAAGTATTCTATAATCTCCAACTCTTACTCTAAAAACTTTCACATCTTTGTATCCTTCAACTCTTGCCATGTCTTGCGGAAAAGGATTTTTCTCAAGATTTTCAATCTTGTCAGATATTCTTTTCAGGAGTGTTTTGTCTTTAATGGATTTAAGAAATTTAAGTGCTGGCTTCTTTAATTCAGCCGAGAACATTTTACATTCCCAATTCTTTTTTTGCTGTCTTCCAAGAAATAAAATCAGAAGTATTGCCAGATTTCACTCTGGATATACTTTCATTCAATTGTTTTCTTTCTTCTTCTGTAAGTTTTGTGTCTTCTATGTATTCTGTTAAATAACTGACATCTTTTTTTAATGTGTCTATGCTGCTCTTCATATCTGCAAGTGTGCCCAAAATTTGCTTTTGAAAATTGAGTTCCGCCATAATGGACACTTAAAGCAAATACCTATAAAAAACTATCGTTCGCAATGGCCCCCTTAGGATTCTTTTTGGATATCTTGTCCTTGTGTGAAATCAGTTTATAATGCCTTGATTTCTTCTTTTAATTTCTAAAAAATGGATAGTGTCAACCACATTTTTCTTATAAGATAAGTTAAAATACTTATTTAATCAGTTATTTAAACATATATAATAAGATTTTTTCTTATAGAATAGTATAATTTTCTTATATAATAGGATTTATTTATATTATTCTTACATAATAAGAATTTATTCCTATAAAATAAGATATAAATCTTATATAGTAAGACTAATTTTGGGCAGTATACAAAAATCACAGAAATTTTCTGACCTTTATGAGTGCAAAATAGAAAGGTTTATATATAACTTACTTACAGGATGAGATAAACTGGGATTCAAAAATGGCTTCACTTTCAAAACAAATTATTAACTCTTTTTTCTGCGTTCTAGATGTTAAGTTTGGGGAGATTATTTTCATCGAAAATTCCACCTAAACAAAATGCTCCGGATAAAATTTTTCATTGAAGAATCAATTAGTTGAAGGACAATAATTTGCCAATAGAAAAAAAAGGTGCTGGCGATATTGATGTAGATAGGATTATTTCTAAATTCCATGACCTTTCAAAAGAAGACAAAATTGAGATGATTTCTTTTTTCATGAGCGAGCTGAAGAGGCTCCATGAAGTAAATGAGCAGGACATATTCAACAGAAAAGAGATGTCAATTCCGGTGGGCATTTTCTCAAATGACGCTTTGAGCTCGCTTGAAGCAATTGTAAAATACCTGAAGGAAGATTTGAAATTAAAATTCTGCAGGATTGCCAAAATTCTCAACAGGAGCAGCAAGACAATCTGGGCAACATACCAGAAATCCCTGAAGAAAATGCCTTCTTCTTTCGGAGCCGTTTCAAGGGACGTTGTGATTCCCGCTTCTGCAATTTCAAACCGCTCATTTTCAACGCTTGAAAGCGTTGTCGGATATGTGAAAGATCTGGATTACTCAAACCATGAAGTCGGAGTGATGCTGCACCTGGATGACAGGACGATTTGGACAGTCTATGACCGCGTTAAGAAAAAAAGAGGGCAAAAAATAGAATAAAATGCACATTGAAATAGACCAAAGCGGGAAAATTGAACAATTGAATAAAGATACAGCCATAGCTTTCAGCAATAAAACTCAATATTCTGTCTTAATCCAAAAGGATGTAAAGCAAAAATTATTCAAAATATACAAAGGAAAAGTAAAAGAGTTGAGATATAGGCTGTTTTGCATTGGGGTTTATTTCTGCTTGAAGGATTATATCAAAGAAAAAGAATTAGCTACAATTTGTTGCGAATACATAGGAAAAGAGAATTTAATCAAATCATTTCTGCTTGATTACCTAAGAAGGGACTACTTGAGTATCAATCCAAAAATCATTCGCTTTGGCAAAATCGGCAAGCAATCAAACGCACATGCCGTAGCAATTGATGTTTTCAGAGGCAACAGGAGACCAAATAGAATTTTATCATTAAGCGAGGTTGAAAAGTGGCTAAAGAAAATGTGATTCGGGGGACGGGCAGTACCTGCATTTTTTCCCATAATTCGCATCTTTCACAATGCATATTGGAGGGGAAACACCCTTCATCAACGCACTGTAACGAGGTTAATTCCTTTATAAATGTTTCGTTCAAAAGAGGACAAAAAATTGATTCAGAATAAATTGCGAAAGTTTGAAGCTGTAATTTTGCTGATTGCATTAGTTATAGCCGGATTCGGGATATGGCAGCTTGGGCCCTCTTTGACCGGCTTTGTGATAAAGCAATTCAGCTATTCAGAAGACCTGAATTTGGTTGTGACTTCGAATGGAAATTATACATGGAATCCTGCAAATATTGGAGACTTAAAATCGCTGAAGATGGACGGAAAGGTAACAAATTCCGGGACTGCAAAAGTTTACATTGAAAGCAACGGAATCAAATATCTGATATTCGACAGCACCAGGTTAAATGAAAGCGCAGAAATTTTATTATCGAATGAAACTTCATTGATAACGGGATTTTCGGTAAAAGATGAAGATAAAAACAAGGACGAGGATAAAGGGAAAGATGATGAAAAAGATAAAGACAATGACAAAGATAAAAAGAAGAAAAATCACAAGCCGGAATGGGACGGCCCGAACTCATTTACAATAAACGGAACAGCTGAATTAAACCTTTCACAATACTTTACGGATAAGGATGATGATTCATTAACATTTTCCGCTTCATCTGACAGCGATAAATTATCTGTTTCAGTAAACAATGGTGTTTTAACATTAACTCCAAATTCAAATAATAATTTCAACACTACCTTAACATTAACAGCATCTGATGGAATTGACTCAACAAGCGAGATTGCTAGGATAATCGCGGTTATAGAAAAAGAAACGATTCAGGAAAATCATGCGCCAGTCTGGAATTCGGATGCTGATTCTTTTGTAATTAACGGGACAACAATAATTGACTTGTCACAATACTTTACTGATGAAGATAATGATAATTTATCTTATAATTATGGCTCTGTGGCTAACATAACGATAAGCCTTGACAGTTCATTAATGGCTCTTGTTCCGGCTGACAATTATTATGGCAGCGCTTTCACAATCTTTACTGCATTTGACGGAAAGAATCTGACAATTAAAAGCGTGACTTTGACCGTTCCTTTCGAATCTGTTGAGAATGCAACGACGCCAAGCAATGAAACATCAAAAATTAATCATGCCCCTGAATGGAATTCGGATGCTGATTCTTTTGTATTAAACAAGACTTTGTCGATTGACCTTTCACAGTACTTCATTGATGAGGACAATGACAGCCTGCTGTTCAGCGCGTCAGATGCAGACAATGCAAGTGAAACTGTATCCGGGAATATTTTGAGCTTAAGCACCAATGATGACAATGTTAATACAACCATTACTTTGGCAGCTTCTGATTCCAAATTAATCACCAATAAAAATGTTAAATTAATTATTCCATTAACAGCTTTAACCTCCATAGTAAATGAAACGATAAACCAGACTCCAGTAAATGAAACTACAAACACAACAATAAATGAGACTGCACAAAAAACAATTGCAGTAAACCTGTCTTACAATTCAGGAACTGTTTATGATGCAAATGACAACGGGGAAGAAAGCATTACGGGAGTTGTTGATTTAAGCGCTGCAAATACCAAGCTTAACTGGAATGCCGATGAATCAAAATTATGCACAAGATGGGAAATTTACAATACTTTGGATGCAACTTTGAACACATTCTGCAACGGAAATTCCGACTGCTGCGCTTTTGTCGGGGTTTTGCCGACAAAATCAAACTGGAGCGAGATTTATTATTCAACATTAGGAAAAGACGGAGCCGGGTATGATAATATTGTTTCTGCGCAGGTGCTGTACTATGATGTAGACCTGAGCGTGCCGAAATCCGAAATTTATAATTCCGGCTGGGGCAATTTAAGCGTTAAATTCTATAACGATGAAACCGAGTTCCTTGACAGGTGCATTGATACCTGCTATTTGAACGGATTAAACAAGTCAAGCTACACATTAATATTTGAGATTGAGGGCGGAGCGACGTTAAGGATTGACAGATTAAAGTATGATGTTTTAATTGACATCGGGAACAATCCGCCCGTGCTGCTGCAGAATATTTCCAGAATTAATATAAGCGCGAACAGGAATGCAACAATAAACCTTTCCAATTATTTTGCCGATGCCGATGGGGACTCATTAAATTACAATTACTACAAATCCGACAACTTAACAATTGCATTTGAAAATAATATTGCGACAATCGTTCCCGACAGAGGGATTGAAGGGGTGAAATATACTTACATAACTGCAAATGACTCTGAGCTCACGGCTGTTTCTGATGTGTTCATGGTAAACATAAGCAAAGGGGAATTCAAGCCAAAAGTCGAGATTGGCAAGCCTGTCAAATGGATAAGCACAATTTTGGTTGATGTGAGAAACTCCACTTCAATTAATCTAAGCCTGCCTGATTTTGCCTCGAATGTTACAATAACTGTGATGAACGCTTCGGTTCAGCAGGCAGTTTCAAATGACAAATTAAAGATTGTTGAGAACGGCAAAACGAAAAACAAGGAGCTGTTTGAAGCCGAGAAGAGGCTTGAAAAGATAAATAGGAAAATCTCCATACTTGAAGAGGCTAGGCAGAATGATGCTTTAAGCGTTGAAGTTGATGACAGGAAGTTTGATTTTAAAGACATTGATTCAAAGCTGGATGAATTATATGCGCAAAAATCTAATCTTGAATCGCAATTAGGCCAGATTTCGGGCAATTCGGTAACCGGGAATGCAGTAAGCCTAATTACCGGAAATGTTGTTGCGCTGACCGACACAGTAATCAACCAAACGCAGTCAACATTGGTCATCAATGAATCCTGGGCGCAGAACACTGAGATACAGATTGAATACGAAACAGAAGCTCCGATATCAATTGAAGATGAAATAAACCAGTATACCAAAGAAATCAAGATTGTTTCTGATACCCATTATGATGACATACTGGCTTATACCACATTAAATGACGTTCCGCAAAGTGCGATTAAATTATACTGGATACAAAATAATTCCAGAACTCTGTTTGACAATATTAATTATCTTGACGAAAACAATAATGGATTAATCGACAGAATTGAATGGACTGTTCCGCATCTTTCCAACCAAACGTTTGAAGTTTCTGTTACTGTGCTGAATGTGCAATCTTATCCGACTGTTGGCGGGAATTGGACTGTCGCGTTTAATACTTCCGGGACTGGGAATTTGAACATATTTGCGTATAATGGGACAACGTATTCGGAAGTTCCAGAAGATAGTTCTACGATTAATGATTTAGAGTACTTGGAAACAAGATGCGGCAATATTGTTGTGAATACAACTATTGTCTGCGCCAATGGTGAGGAGATGCCGTATGAAGTTTACAAAATCAAGAAGAGGATTGCCGAGATCAAGAAAAGGCTGAATGAATTGAATCAGACTGGGTGAGAAAATGATAATCAAAGATTTGGAATACCACAAAAAAGCGTTGCATGAAATATCAGAGAAGATTAAGCAATTGAGAAAAGATTCTGGCATGCCAAAAAGAAGCGGCGATGATATGATATTGCATAAATTGCTGAAAAATTACCAGTACTGGGCTACGAGAGCTAAAACCGGGAAAAATGCCAATAGGGCAAAGTACGCCCGAAAAAGAATCAAGACGTTCTACGCACTTGAAATTTCCAAATCATTTCATCAGGGGATTATCGTGGCGCTTATAAAAAATGCAAAAGACACCGAGGTGAAATTATGAGCTATACTAGATCTGCCTGGAAGAGAAAATATGTTTTCGGGGATAGCCATCTTTACAGTTTTATAGGAACGGATGGCAACCTATGGATGATTTGCGGTTCTAATGAAGATGGCTTTGATGTAATCCAAAAAGAAGACGCATTCGAACTTGTAGTAAGCGTATTGAAGTGTTCTGACCTAGTGTTGGATAAAATCCAATTGAAGAAACTGGCTAAGGAATTGGATGTAAAACTAAGGGATAAGCCATTGACTTGGGAAGAATTACGGGAAGGCATGGAGAAGAAAAGCGAAAAAAGAGCGGATCGTGAAAAATACAAAAATGAAAAAAGCACGTAAAAGCATGGTAGAGGGCATATCTTGCACAGAATGCGGAAGCAATAATGTTGTAAAGAAAGGCAGAAGCAAAACTAAATTTCAGTCTAAACAGATTTACAAGTGCAATAATTGCGGCAAAAGGTTTGTTTCGGGCTTTGGAAAAAGCTATCCTGCCAAGATAATCATAGACAGCATAATCTCATATAATCTTGGCAATAATTTGGCCAAATCTTCGAAAATAATAAAGACAAAACATAAAGTTACGATTCCTGAAAAGACAATCTACTCTTGGGTAAAGGAGTTTGACAAGGTTTGCAGTTATTACAGAATAAGGAAAGAAGCAATTAAGTTATTCAAGCCAAAAGATATAATTTTCAAGAAAATATTCAGGCATTTGCAACTTTATAAATTTAGATTTCATAAAGCGAAATTGGAATTTTTTGCTAACGGGTATTTTAAGGGATTGAAAAATTATTTAGTTAATATTTCTGAAAATTGCCCTGATGAACTGTTTAAAGGCAGCGCCAGAAGCTCCAATGTTAAGTTAAATATTGATGCCGACAAAATAAAAATATTCAAGAAAGAGAATTATGCATGCAGGCTTGCTTCTTTGGCTCTTCAATCCGCAAATAATAATTATGAAAGGCATGATAAATTGCAGGAGTTCATGCTTGTTAATGATACCTGCGCGATTGCAACAGAAGTTCCCGTTTATCTATTTTTGGATGAGATTAAGGAATATGGAATTTTAGAATTGTTTGAAAAAATTTCAATAAAAAACACATCAAATGAAAAACACGATAATGAAAATACAATAACGACTAGCAATAATCAAAATTCAATAAACGATGAAATTTCCAAAAAAAGTTTTGACAATTCAAAAAACATTCCTGCAATTACCGGGCACATAGATTTTGTGCAGCTGAAGTTCGGCTCAGTGTATGTTTTGGATTACAAGCCGAATGCTTCCAAGGTGGATGCTGTTTCGCAGCTTTTTGTTTATGCGCTTGCTTTGAGTATAAGGACTGGAATTTGGCTGAGGAATTTCAAGTGCGCCTGGTTTGATGAGAATGGATATTATGAATTTACGCCGTCTGATATTGTTCTGAAGTTTTGCCACGTTCCTCAAAATAGATTTAAGGAATTTTTTGTCAGGAATAAAGAAAGAAGATATTTCACGAGCAAAGAGTTTCAGCAGAATAAAAAAAATTTAAGATTTAAGCGGGACAATGGCCTTAGGAATATCTCCTCTGGTCAAATCGGCAGCGTAATGCAGAGCGGCACTGATATGTTTTTTGGTAAGTTTAGGAAAGTAGCCTTTGATTATTTTGTCCTGCGTAACACCAGCACCAAGCAGCTCAAGAACCTGCCAAATCATAATCCTAGTTCCCTTAAAAGTCAGAGTTCCGCCGCAGATTTTGGTGTCAGCGACAATGTACTTGTTAATTTCGATTCTCATACTATTTGTAGTGATAATCCTATATTTAAAGGTGCTGATATCTGGCATATCATAGCTAATTTAAGCTTATTCTCTCAATATATAGGTAAAA
>JBBSWR010000048.1:0-10255 GCA_038046185.1 Nanobdellota archaeon | reverse complement strand
TTTGCTTAACCTAACGGGAAACCCCACCCTTTAGGGTTTGGGGAGGAGGTCATTTTGGACAAATCCGCAATTTTGTAGGCATCTTAGGTTGTGCGATACCCTGCTTTGCTCGAAACCTGTCTTCTCACAGATTTCCGAAACGGTCAATGGCTTGCTTTTGAGCAAGTTAATTATGTCTAACCTTGTTTCATTGGAGAACGCCTTGAAAAAAAGCCTGTGAAGATTGGTTATATATGACAAAATTATCATATGTCCTATATAAAACTTTTGAATGCCCTTCCCGTCCCAAGCTTGAGTTGCAGCTACCTTTGCCTTAATCCTAGTTTGCCCCTAAATATATTTGACGTAAATCTTAAAGAATTTTTCATATGTTTTCTTGTATTTCTCAACCAAGAACCTGTGCAGCTTGTCTTCGTAGCCCTTGTCAAACGCCTCCAGACAGGCGAAATATGATATCCGCTGTGTTTTTCTTATTATAAGCGGAGGGTAATGGTTGTTAACGAGTATTATGTTTATAAGCAGCCTGCCAACTCTGCCATTTCCGTCATCAAAAGGGTGTATTTTCTCAAACCTTCCATGAAATATTGAGGCTCTTTGCAAAGGATGCGTATTTTCATTTTCATGATACCATTTGATTAAGCGCCTCATTTCCTTCCCAACACTCTCGGGCAATGCGGTTTTCAGATTTCTTCCCATTATAAAGTTTGGCAGGCTCTTGTATCCGTAAGCAACGCCGGTATTTTTGACAATAATCCTGTGCAGCTTAATTATATCTTTTTCATTTATTCTCAGCTTATTGTTAAAAACTAAATCCATAGCCTCTCTCGTGTTCAAAGTCTCATAAATCTCCCTGAGGTCCTTTGCTTCCGCGACCTTTTTTTCGTGCAGAATCAATGCAACATCTTTCAGCGTGAGGGAGCTGCCTTCAATTGCGTTTGATTCATATGTGAAATTTACCGTAAACCTGTCAATGATGTCCTGCAATTGCTTCTTGGTTATTTTTTTCAATATCCCCTTGTACCCCAATTTTATCTCTTCCAGCCTTTTTAGAAGTTCAGCGTTAAATAAAGCGGATTTCTTATAATGCGCAGGCGCAAATTCAACAAGCCCTTTATGAATTTTGGAGTTCAGTAGCATATTATAATTCTCCATGCCACTATAACCCCCATTGGGGCTGTAATCCTTTAAGTAGATTGAAAATTTCCTGATTTTGCCATTGGGAAGCCTTACGGATTTTTCCAAATAATACCTTGTTGTCCCTTTTATTTTCTTGGCGCTTACAAATACCATAACAGCTGGTAACCCTACATATATTTAAATATTTCTATTTTGTAGGGTTATAATGTAAAGAATTCAAAATTGTCACATCATCTTCAGCTTTCCAGTCACTCTGTCAATCTTATCTTCTTCATCCGGACCGATTCCCAAGCAAGTTATTGTCCCGGGCTCGACAACAGTATGCCCGGCATCCTGTATTAGGGCTGTTTTCAATCCAGAATCTTCTGCCATCTGCTTGTACTTGAAAAGCTCTTTCTCGTCATTAACTTTCAAAACAACTTTTTTTCCACCGCCTTTTTTCCACAGATCGACTGTTTTTTTGTCGGATTTTGAACTTGCATCCACAGCGGCATGGGCAACCTGCGCCGATAGTTTTCCTTTTGGCAGATTTAAGTCTTCTCTTACCAGTATTACCTGTTTGTAGGGCATTTTATGTGGATTTTATTTCAATCTCTTTTTAATCTTTTTGATTTAAATCATTGTCTTCCCAAGTTAATCAGTGTAATCACTCCTGCCTACTAAACAATCTTTTTATAGTTCGCATTCTTATCAGCCTCTATGGAAAAATTCAAGCCTTTGGAGAAAACAAAGGAAAAAGGAACTTATTTTGAGGGCTCGGACAAAAAATACCCCGAAGTTGATTTGCCGAACTGGATGACTGAAGAAAGAGAAGAATAGTTCTATATCTTTAAAAGTTCATCATCTAAATAGATTGTGGGATTCTTGAAGACCTGGTCAAGGTGTATAATTGCGTAAATGCTCCCTCCAAACCAGTAATTCGAGCCGATTCCGACGTGCGCTGTCCCAAGAGTTTTGTCATCGACAATCATTGCCCCGATTATAGAAGCTTTTGGGTTTAATCCGATTCCAAGCTCGCAAATTCTTCTCACGTTGCCGGGGTTTTTTGCGACTGATGCAGCCCATTTTAGAGTGTTCTCCAGCTGCTTTGCCTCTTCCCCGCCTTTGACTTCAACTATGTCTCCGTTTTCTATCTTTAACTCAATCGGTTTTTTAATTAATATTGTGTGGTCATGCGTTCTTGAGCTTCCGTCAACTACAACCTTTCCTTCGACTTTTTTTCCGTTTGGAGGGCAGTAAATCTCTCCAGCCGGAAGATTTCCCCCGGCTCCAGGCGTTGTGTAATTTCCGTCCGCTGCAATTGCCTTTATCCCGTCTTTGTTGTAATACAAGTCTGTTCCTGCCGGGGTCGTGATGTGGACTTCTTTTGCCTGCTCCAGCTTTTGCCTTAAAATTTCATGCTGCGCCTGGAGTGGCTTGTAATTTACATCTATTGCATTTAAAATTAAATCTGCGTTGGCTGTCGATAAATCTCCGAGGCTCATCGCAGACACGAACCTATGATTCTTTTTTGCAACCCATCTCCTGAAGCTTTTTCCGAGCTCCTGTATGTTTCCCAATTTGTCCGACAGGTTTAATATTATCACATTTCCTGATTTAAGCTCGGATAAATTCTGCACTACATCACTGTCAGAAATATCCCCTCTTGACTTCACGCCCTGGAGAATAAGCTTTGCATCAAGCTTGAACTGCTCAGCTGCAAGATAATACCCTCCTGAAAGAACTGCAGCAACATTCCTGTTCTCGTAGCCCATGTCTCCGACTATCAGTATCTTTTCATTTTTCACAGCCAGGCAAGGGGTAAACACTTTCTTGAGAGAAGATGCGGCTTTTGTTGCCAAATCATAAAGGTTATTTTCCCTGAGCCATTTAAGTGATTCAACTGTTTCCATTAGGTTTTTAGGTATGGAAATGGGCTTTTAAAGGTTTTGAATTAATAAAATATAAAATAAAAAGGTTTATATAAAAAATTTGTTTTCCACGAATTAAACTAGGGGGAGTAATATGACAAATAATGTGCACTTGGATAAGGAAGGATTATTAGCTCTTTTAGGAGAGGCAAGAGAATTGGTTGAATGTTATAAGGATGCAAACAGAAGAGACGGCAGGCACCCTTACGAATATGGAAATGCAGATAGAGTAGCGTTAAATATGCTGGAAAGAAGAAGCGGTGATGTAATAATTGGCGTCAGATTACACGGCGATGATGTTAAGGTGCATATGCGGGAAGGAGTTATAATGCCCGATGGAACTACTTTTTTAAATGGAGAAACACATGACTGCCTTCTTAGAGGATTTGAGGATAGCACAACTATAACAAGATTTGCCAGAGCTATTTGTGATGTTGTTGACGAAAGGGCAGATCATAGATTGCCCGATGTCAAGGCTGCTATGATGAATAATGCTAAAGCTTACTCCCAAAGAGTACGGCAAGAACTAGTTAGGTATAGTTCGTAATTAAATTTATATTTTCATTTTTCTTTCCTTTTTTACTCATTCACCATCAACAAATAACTTAAGTGCTACATACAAAAATCTATTGATTTTCTTCAAATATATTTAAATAAAGGGTTAATCCTCTAATTTATATGATTAAAGCAGTAATATTCGACCTGGATAACACGCTGATTGATTTCATGCGCATGAAGAAGCTTAGCTGCGATGCTGCAATTACAGCAATGATGGATGCAGGATTAGAGGTTGAGAAAGAAGAGGCAACTAAATCATTGTTTGAATTGTATGACCAGTATGGCCTTGAGGAAAAACAGATTTTCCAGCATTTCCTGAAAAAGCTGACCGGCGAGATTAATTATGAAGTGCTTGCCAGCGGAATAGTGGCTTACAGGCGTGTCAGGACCGGTTTTCTTGAGCCGTACCCTTACGTCGGAAAAGTCCTGTTTGAGCTGAAAAAAAGAGGAATAAAGCTTGCAATAGTTTCAGACGCTCCAAGGCTGAAAGCATGGATAAGGCTTGTATCAATGAAAATCAACCATCTTTTTGATATTGTAGTCACGTTTGAAGACACGAATGAGTTCAAGCCAAGCAACAAGCCGTTCATGATTGCTTTTGAAAAATTGAATTTACGGCCTGATGAGTGCCTGATGGTAGGCGACCGCCCTGAAAGAGACATTGAAGGCGCCAAGAAACTGGGAATGGTTACTTGCTTTGCCAAGTACGGCAATCCGAAGGCTGACGCTTCCGGCGCTGATTACGAAATAAATAATATTAAAGAATTGCTGGAAATTGTGGAATGAATACTCTAAAGTAGCAAAACACTCGTAATTATGAGTAAATAATCCAAACTTTTATATATTACTTCTTACACTAAATGCCAATAGGCTTAAAATCCTATAATAATATGACAATCTGCGAACGAAGTGAGCACTCGCAACCTTGTGTTGCGCAAGGCGTTAACTGACTTTGCGGTTAGAGGTGAACGTAATGGCAAGAGGAAGATGCATGAAGTGCAGGAAAGAAGTCGAAATTAAGGATGGTAAGGAAGTCACTATGAAGAATGGTATGAGTGCAATGAAAGGTGTCTGCGGAGCTTGCGGCACAAAAGTGTTTAGGATTCTAGGAAAGGCCAAATAAGGCCTTTTATTTTTTTGTTTTAAAATCATTTTTTCTTGACTTTTGGCAGGACTTTATACGCGAAAACAGCGGCGATTGTTATAATAATCCAGAAAAAGAATTCATTTATTATTCTTAATGCGAGAAACGCGATATTTAGAACCAAAAATATTATGATGACAACAACCAAGATTCTTAACAGTTTCTTATCTTTAATATCCATCTTTTGATTTCAGAATGCGCTTCTTCATCCGCATGAAAGTTATTCCGTTCCTTATCTCAATCTGCTTGTGAGTGTAAGCATGGCTATCGACCGTAATATAATCCGTCTTCTCACTATAATTAGAAGCACTCAATAAAATACACCCCCACGTAACGATTCCTCCAGTTAAGTCAGTATAAAAGCTTTTTGTTTTGTCGTGTAGGAATTAGTATACTGGTTTATTATTTTCATTATTAATTTTGATATTGTTTGATTCATTAGTGATTTTTCCCAATTTAAACAAATCTTAAATATAAGTTCAGCTAAACTTTTTATGAAATGCTGCTTGATTCATACCTCAATCTTATAAAAAAGAGTGTAGGACTGGACCCAACTAATAATTATGTCTATAATCCGTACTTTGATTCTTTTCTTATTTTAGTATTGTTTTTTGTATTGTCAAGATTATTTGTGCTTATAGCCGCTAAAATCATTCTGAAGCTTACAAAGAAAACAAAAACTAATGTTGATGATCTGATTGTGGTGAAAACCAGCAGGCCGATTTCTTTGATTTTGCTGACCGTTGGCTTGAGGCTTGCACTTCTCCCTCTTGGGGTAAGGCAGCCTATCCTTAGCATATCAGAAAATGTTCTTGGTTCGGTTATAGTCATCCTGATTACCTATATTGTTATAGTTGTGGTAGACATATTTGTAGACAATTGGGGCATGAAAGTTGCCACAAAAACAAAATCCGCTTTTGATGACGAGCTTGTGCCGGTATTCCACAGGTTTACCAGAATTTTTCTTTCAATTATAGGTTTGCTCTTTATTCTTACTGTCTGGGGGGTGGAGATAGGCCCGCTGCTTGCGAGCTTAGGGATTGCTGGAGTTGCAATTGCTTTTGCGCTGCAGAGCACTTTAGGAAACATTTTCGGCGGAGTTTCTTTGATTGCCGACAAAAGCATCAGGGTAGGAGATGTGATAAAAATTGACAGCGAAACAAGCGGGACTGTGGTTGATGTCGGGCTGAGAAGCACAAAAATAAGGACGGCAGACAATGAAATGGTCACAGTTCCAAACGGAAAGCTTGCAGATTCAAAAATACTAAATTATCTTCATCCTGACCCAAGCATAAGGATTACGGTGGATTTCGGAGTTGAATACGGCTCCAGCACGGATAAAGTAAGAAAAATTGTTTTGGAAGAGCTGAAAAAAATTTCGGGCATTGCAAAACAGCCGGAGCCAAGGGTTGTTATGGATGAAATGGGGGATTCTGCGCTTAAGTTCAAGGCGCTTTTTTGGGTTAAGAATTTTGACCAGAAATTTGATACAAGATTTCTTGTGACGGAAAAAATTTACAATGCGCTGGCAAAAAATAAGATTGGAATTCCTTTCCCGACAAGGACGGTTTATGTGAAGAAAGGGAAAATGTAGCCAATCATGGTTGTTAATTTAATGTGACTTACAAGCGTATTTTGCTAAAATTTTTAGGAATGTTTAAATAGATGCCATAAACAAGTAGCCTGCATTAGCTGAATATTTTAATTGGGGGTTGGTTAATATTTTGGTTGATGGTGCTGATGTTCTTGGTGCGTAAAGTTCTTCAACTAAAAAAATCTACAAGGCAAGGTTTCACTACAGCTCGTTAGACCACTATAATCTTAAACTAAAATTTTGATAAACAGATATTTATACAAGTTCTTATCAGCTTAAAGTATGTTTAGGGCATTTAGAGCGGGCTGGTACGAAAAGAAACTAAAAAAGTTAAGCGCCAAAGAGCAAAAGATAGTGGAAAAGTTTGAGCAAGACCTAAAGCAAAATCCGTATCAAGGAAGCCCGCTGGGTTATGGGTTTTTCAGGGAAAAGAGAATTAATGGAAAAAGAATGTATTATTTGATTTATGATTCGCACCAAGTTGTTTTTCTTATAACTATAAGCGATAAAAAAGCACAGCAAGATGTAATTGATGTTATAAAGGCAAATTTGGATGTCTACAAAGAACAAATCGAAAGGATATTGAAAAACATTTAGATTTCCTTTACTTGGCCATTTAGAATGTCTTTTATGCCCATGGCCAGGTCTTCAAGGAGTTCTGTATCTACTTTCTCCTTTTTCTTGAGCCTTTGATATTCTTTTTTAGAGATTATCACAGTTTCTTGCTTCATATGTAGCTAAGTAGTTACTTAGTTAATAAATTTTTTGGTTTTCAACGTGGCATCCAACAGAAGAAAGAGTTTTGGTTAAGGATGTTTTTAGCAACGGTGTTAAGAATTTATAATCTTCTTATCATTTAATCTAACTAGAATTTATAAGCTATTCATTTAATATCCCCTTAACAATCCTGTAAGTTTTCGGATATAACTCAATATTAAGAAGATCCGTGTGCAAAACTCCTCCAAATAATCCACCGCAGGTGCCGTTGATATAATCTATTCTTGCATTATCCAGTTTCGCATTTTCTGCTGTTACAATCCCGTCTCCATCAGCTGAGTCTGTGCTGCAGCCGGTTCCTATTATATCATACATCTTTACCCCGCCTGGCCGGTTTGAAGGGTCGTTTAGCTTGTTGATGAACAGGCTGTCCTGAAGCATGTCCTGGCACTCAATGTTTGCGCCTACATAACCGCAATAGCTTGCTGTTTTGCTGGAAACACCTCCATTGGGGGTGGCAATCATAATGAATTTGTTTACATCATCCGGGCCGAAAATCTGTATGTATCTTCTTGCAACCAGGCCGCCCATGGAGTGCGCTATGATGTTGACTTTCGGCTTTCCGGTCCTGTCCTTGACAATGTCAACCAGCTCTTTCAGCCTTAGCGCATAAGTGTCTATATTCTCGCTTTTTGTCGGCACGACAATGTACTTGTCATTTTTCCTGAAAGCATCATAGTAATAGCTTACCTTGACTGTTATCGGCTTGCCGCTTAGGCTCCATATTCCGCTCTGCAATGGCTCATTTTTGGAATACAAAGATACAATTCCTGCATTCAGGTAGCCGTCTTCCTCTAGCTTGGACTGCATTTTATTGAAAGCGTCCAAAGAATACTCGGGGGAATTATCTTTTGAAAATGAATGCCCATGGACGAATATCACTGGAAATGTTTTTGGATCATTTTTGCAGGAAACATCATTGCAGCATGGCTTGCAGTCATTGAACACGCAGCACACCGGCGGATTGTCAGACAAAGTTGTGTCAATATTCTGCACAATCTTATAGGTTATGTTCGTGCTTACCGGAGTGAAATCAAAGGACTGCGAGATTTGCCCGGCATTTTCAAATTTCGAGCATGTATTCAGGAAATTATTTGACTGTGAAGACAAGCTTATTTTTAACAGCAGGTACAATGAAATGTTTGCCGGCTGGCCGTAGTTTAATTCTGCAATGCTTACTTTATTTAATGGCAAGAATTCTTCGGCAGTCCTGATTATATCTGCGTTTGTTTTATTTTCATTCTTTAATTTCTGCAGCGAATCATAGTAGGAATTGTTGATTTTTGCTATATTATTGTTTCTGAAGCTCTCTGTTAAGTTGATGAATTTGTCGTCGCTGGTGAATGTAATATTTTTCTCCTGGATAATCTGCAGGGATTGGTTTTTAATATTGGCATAAGTTTGGCTTAACTCTTTAATTAGCATGCAATTGTTTCTTAAATACACACTTTTTGGGTAATCCTCCAGGAAAGATTGAGTTTTGCCGGCAAGTTTATCCAGGGAATTGTTTTCAGCGCAGGTTCCCTGCAATTCGCACAATAAATTGCTTTCAAAATCCAGCAGATACTCGGACTCGAAAAATAGCTTGGCCGAGCCGGCTTTTGTTTTTTCAATTATTAAATTTTGGCTGAATTTGATTTTATCCAGCTCTGAGGCAACTCTGTCATAATTGTCAAACGTGTTGTTTGTCACAGCGTCGGATAAATTATCAAAATTATTCAGATTTGAATTAAAATCAGAGGATAACGCGCTATTTGAAATTTCAATAAACTGGTTCAATTCATTGAACTTAAAGTATAGATTGTTTAACTGCAATAAAATTGAATTGTGAAGACCTGCAGTATTGTCTATCCTCCTACTGAAATTATCGATTCTACTTTTTATTTCGCTTAGTTTGCTAAAATAGCTTTCATTTAACGCCAGTTTCAACTGGGCGTAATTTTCAACCGACCATAAGCTTCTCAGGTTTTCTATCGAAACTCTTGTTTTGTCAAAGGAATCATCAATTTCTATTTTTTCTTTTGTCAGGTTGTTCAGGTTCAGCGCGTGCGCAAGCTCGAAATATTTTTGGCTTGCCTTTTGGTGCGCTACATCGACGTCCTGCAGTAGCTCCAAAAGCATTGTGAAATTTCCCTTCAGCTCTTTTTTCAGCTCTTTTTCTGTTTCAGTCAGGTCATAATTCACAAGAACTAATGATGACCTTGATTTTTCAGGGCTGTTTGTATGGCACAAAAATGACGGAATGCTGCTGCATTTAACCTCGAAATTGTAAATGTCCTGGCCACTGCCGAGCCTCTTGACGCTCAGGTTGTAGCTTCTGGCTGCATTTTGCCCGATGCCGATTTCAAAATTGTTTTTATCCAAAATTTCGTTTTTGCTTTTGTCTATAAATGAATAAGTGCAATAAGATTTGCAGTATGCCACATTTTCAGTTGAAATGCTGAAGCCAACAGTTTGTAAATCTCCATAATGAAGATTGAAAGATTGCTGTTCCGGGGTCAGATAAATAACTAATTCGTTTCCAAGAAAGAAATTCAGCTTCTGGTTGAAGAATATAATCGCATAGACAAGCAGAAGTGTGGCTGCAATTATAATCCACAGCTCATATTTTTTTAAAAATTGATTTATTCCTGCCACGCAGAATTAATTTTTTTGTAAGATTAAAAAGCTTTCGAGAAAGTTTGGCTTGTGTCTCTTTGAGCATACTTTTTTTCACTCATGCTTCTATTTTATTTTCGATATAGTAAATAATCTTAATTTTACTCATACTTACCTATAAGATACCGAAAGCTTTAAATATAAGTTCTTACATTTTTACAGAACTAATATACATTTTTGTATACCAATATACTTAAGGAAGTAAAAACGTTGGGTTAAACCGAGTTATCCAATATAAAATTTGAGTGTTAAAAAAATGGCAACCGAACTTGTCAGCTTAGGGATACTTTTCTTATGTGCTATAGTAGGCGGAATCATAGCTACCAGATTTAGACAGCCTGCTGTGTTTGGACTATTATTAGTCGGAGCAATAGTGGGCCCTCACTCTCTTAAGTTAGTTGAAAATGTGGACATGATTACTGCCATGGCAGAAATTGGGGCAATCCTGATGCTGTTCACCATAGGGATGGAATTTGA
>JBBSWR010000047.1:0-3938 GCA_038046185.1 Nanobdellota archaeon | reverse complement strand
TTTCTTTACAGAAATATTCTTATTCATATTGTATTATTGGTACGTATCAAAATCACTGCACAGATTTAATTTCATTCCAATATTAATTAAGCCGTTGATTGCAACAGCGGTTATGGCAACTTTCATAATTTATGTAAATTTTAGATTATTTTTAATAATACCTTTAGCAGGATTAATTTATTTTGTAGTTATTTTGTTATTAAGAACTTTTGAAAAGGAGGACTATCAGATATTCAAAAAAATGTTCGTCAAGGCGGACATAAAGGAAATGCCAAAGACTAGTTCTCTTTGAACCACTCAATTGTCTTGATTATTCCTTCTTTTAACCCAATTTTAGGTTGCCATTTCAATTCCTCTTTTGCCTTGGTTATATCAGGGCATCTTACATGAGGGTCATCCACAGGCAAAGGCTTTGAAACAATTTTGCTTTTGCTTTTTGCCAATTCTTTTATTGTTTCGGCAAATTCCAAAATTGTCTTTTCCTCAGGATTGCCAATATTAACAGGCTCGTTCAGGTCAGAAATCATCAGCCTGTAAATTCCATCAACTAAATCGCTTACATAGCAAAAGCTTCTCGTCTGCTTTCCGCTTCCATAAATGGTTATCGGCTCATTTGCAACCGCCTGCCCAATAAAATTTGGAACAACCCTCCCATCATCTTTCCTCATTCTCGGGCCGTAAGTATTGAAAATCCGGGCCATCTTTGTATCTAGCTTGTGAACCCTATGATAAGCCATTGTGAGTGCTTCTGAAAATCTTTTGGCTTCGTCGTAGCATCCTCTAATCCCAACCGGATTCACATTACCCCAGTAAGTTTCAGGCTGCGGATTTACTAATGGGTCGCCGTAAACTTCTGAAGTAGATGCCAAAAGAAATTTTGCTTTTTTTGCCAAAGCCAGCCCCAAAGCATTATGCGTCCCGAGGCTTCCGACTTTAAGAGTTTGAATTGGGATTTTCTGATAGTCAACAGGAGAAGCCGGAGATGCAAAATGCAGCACAAAGTCAACATTTTCATTAACAACTATATGGCTGCTTACATCATGATGGATAAATGTAAAATTCTGGTTGCCCCTCAGGTGCTCAATATTTTTCAAATCCCCTGTAATAAGATTATCCATTGCAATTACTTTATACCCTTTGCCGATAAGAAAATCACACAGGTGGCTGCCGATAAAGCCTGCCCCGCCGGTGATAAGGATTGTTTTCATTTTTATGATTAGATTGTATTGTTTTAAATATTTGGTGTTTTAGAATTATCCCTTATAATATTTATTTGCTTTTTCCAGCTGCTCGAAGCTCCCTATATCAAACCACTTTTTTTCCGTGATATACGAATGGACGGCTTCCCTCTTGTGCAGCCATTCTATAAAATTTCCCGTCTTGTCAGGGTTATTGCCTTGGGAGATATATTTCTTGATCAAATCAATAGTCTTCCTGGGAAATAAGTAAATACCCGTGGAAGCAAGTGTTGATTTTGGGCTTAATGGCTTTTCCTCAAAATTTGTTACGACATTCCTTCCGTCAACCTCTACAATCCCGTAATGTTTTGCCAGTTCAAAATCTTTAACATCATGCAAAACTATGACATTTGACTGCCTTTTCCTGAAAAAAGCAGCCACTTCGTCCAAAGATAATTCGAAAAGATTGTCGCCTGCAACAACAATAAAATCATTTTCAATATTCTTTGAAGCAACAACATAATGAATGTCCCCAAAAGCACCTAATCTGCCTTCATTGCTTGTTGTGCCGTCATTCACAATTTCTATCGGACTATTGGCATCAAAACTTTTGAGCCATTCCTTGAAATGATTTTCAAATTTGCTGTTAGTTACAACATACATCTTGTTTATCGAGCTTATCTTTTCGAGTTTTCTTATGATATGCTCGATTATTGGCTTTCCTGCCACATTCAGCAAAGGCTTGGGGGTGTTCAAAGTCAAAGGGTGCAGTCTTGTGGCATATCCGGCAGCAAGAATTATCGCGTCCATCATACATCGCCCCTCCCCATGCTTATATAATTAAATCCCTCTTTTTTCATGTCATCAGGATTATAAATATTTCTTCCATCAATTATCAGATGATGCCTCATCAGAGATTTCAATTTTTTCAAATCAAGCTCCCTGAATTCATTCCATTCCGTCAGTATCAGCAGGGCATCTGCATTTTCAGCAGCATCGTAGGGATTCTCGCAGTATTCAATGTCGCTTAAAATTTCTTTTGACTTTTCCATTGATTCCGGGTCATAAGCTTTTATTTTCGCCCCTTCTTTTTGCAGTTCCTGAATTATGCCAACCGAAGGCGCAAACCTCATATCATCCGTGTTCGGCTTGAAAGCAAGGCCCAAAACTCCTACAGTCTTGCCTTTCACAACCCACAGCGCCCTTTCAATCTTCTTGACAAAATGATTTGCCTGGTGATGGTTTATTTCCTGCGTTGCTTTTAACAGCTTGAAGTCATAGCCTAGTTTTTCAGAAATTCTTATGAATGCCTCAGCATCTTTCGGAAAGCAAAATCCCCCATAGCCTATGCCCGCATCCAGAAAGAACCTTCCGATTCTTTTATCCAGTCCCATTCCTTCCGCAACTTTCTCGACGTCAGCTCCAGCCAGTTCGCAGATGTTTGCTATTGCGTTTATGAAAGAGATTTTTGTAGCCAAAAAAGAGTTCGAAGCGTGCTTTATTATTTCCGCGCTTTTTATGTCTGTGAACAAAATTTTGGATTTCAGCGGGGAGTACAGTTTTTCCATGACTTTCTTTCCGCGCTCGTTTTCGCACCCAACAATTATCCTATCAGGATGCATGAAATCGTTCACAGCGCTTCCTTCCCTCAAAAATTCGGGATTGCTTACAACATCAAAGTCAACTTTGTGGATATTGTAAGCCTTTATGCTCTTCTCCACTTTTTCTCCTGTTTTAACAGGCACTGTGCTCTTCTCAACTATAACCTTGTAGGAATCCATTACTTCGGCAATTATCCTTGCCACATTTTCAACAGCGCTTAAATCCGCTTCCCCGTTGTCTCTTGGCGGAGTTCCAACGCAGATAAAAATTATCTCTGACTCCTTTATTGATTTTTTCAGGTCAGTTGTGAAATTAAGCCTTCCTTCTTTCCTGTTTTTCTTTACCAGCTCTTCCAGGCCAGGCTCATATATCGGAATGATGCCCTCATTTAGCTTCCTTATCTTGGATTCATCAATATCAATGCAGATTACTTCATTTCCAAGCTCCGCAAAGCATGCTCCGGTTACTAATCCCACGTATCCGCTTCCTACAACTGCTATCTTCATAGTTCCTTCAGAAGCGCAAGTTATTTAAATATCTTACCATTATCCTACTTTATACTACCAATAATCCAATGGTCAAAACAAAAATCTCAATCACAATCAACGAGAAAACCCTGCAGGATATAGATTCCATTATCGACAATATCTACATTAGAAACAGGTCTCAGGCGATAGAACATCTTGCAAAAAACGCTTTGGGTGAGAACAAAGCGGCTGTAATCCTGCTTGGCGGCAGCGAAGATCGCATCAGAATTTCAAAAGATGAATACCGAGCAACTGCAGGAATAAAAAACAGTTCTGTTATTGAATTGGCGTTGAAAAAATTAAGAGAAAATAACTTCAAAACCATTTTTATCATAGCAAGGCACGGTTTATTGACAAAACTGTTTGAAATGCTGAAAGACGGAACGGATTATGGGGTTAAAATAAATTACATTGAGGAAAAAAATGCAAATGGAACAGCTGATTCATTAAGATTATTAAAAGGAAAAATAAATACCAATTTCCTCGCGGTTTATGGTGATGTGATTTTCAGCAAAATAAACATAGAGGAATTATGGAATGACCACATAAAGCAGAATTCTATTGCAACCATAATGCTGACAACTTCTTCAAAGCCCAGCGAAAAAGGCACAGTAAGGGTTGAAGGCAATAA
>JBBSWR010000046.1:0-3317 GCA_038046185.1 Nanobdellota archaeon | reverse complement strand
AAGCCTTTATCCAGAAGAATCCATAATTATCTGCAACCTGTTTTTCCCATTTCATGTTGTATGAGGCAGTTTCTTTCCTGCCTTCCAGGGTAATATTAAGCATAACAAAATCCTTTCTCGTGGGTGCAACGTGCTCCTTGAAATAATACTCATACCCTTCTTTATCAACAGAAATAAAATAATCATCTGAGTCGCATGCAGTTTCTCTTGCATAAATTGCATTTATGTCTTCCATCCCAAGAAGATTGATGTTGTACCTGCCGAGCTGGTCGCTGTCTCCCCTAAAGCCCAGCCTCCCGCAGTTCATTATGGCGTCTACTCTTGCATTGCTGACGGGATTTCCGTTTTCATCTTTTAAGTAGCCGTATACCCTGCTTGTTTCTTTCCCCCTTAAATCATCATCAGCTGAGCCGAAAACCACGGGCAGCTCGATACTATCGCTGCCTTGGCTTAGCTTAAAAGTTACTGTGAAAGTTTCTCCGCCGCCTTTGTCAATAGAGAGAAAATACCAAAGTTTTTTTTCTCCGCCAGGAAGAATTTTCACAGGAGAATTCTGGAAAGAGAAAAAGTGGAGATTCCATTGCGGGGCTTGCTTTATTAATTCCTGGTCCGGCGTTATGGAGATAACAGCTTCACTGCCTCCCTTATTTTTTAATGTGATGAAATAGTCAATGCCGCTTTCCGTCATGCCTCTGATAATTCCGGTTGAGAAATATGCAACTTCAACATCGCCAAGCTGTTTTTTTATCAATTCGCCTTTTGGCATTCCTTCAGGGGACTGAGGCAAAGGCAGATTGCTGTCAATGGGGGGCAGCATAAGCTCCCCCTGTTGAGATTCCTGGCCATTAGCCCCCGGCAGCCCTCCCTCACCCGGCTCCTGCATCATTCTTTCTCTGTCGAAATCCGGCAGGCAGACTCCCGTTCCGCAGTAGCATTTTTCAGGCACACGGTCAACACAATTATCTCTCGGCACTCCTGATTTTGAGGCGCATCCCTGGCATTTATCCGCAAAGCAGTCACCGTCGGATTTGCATGAATAGGCGCCCGGCTGCCCTTCTATCAGGGGCGGATTGCCCCCATTTACATCCCGGTTGGGATTCTGGCCAAATGTCTTATCGTTATCCTGCGAGCCTAACTGATTAGCGCAGCCGATAACAAAAATCAGCAACAAACAAATAAAAATTATTTTTTCCATTTTCATTATAACCACCTAAAAGATTTTTTGATTTCCTGATTATTTTTAAGATTTATAAAGATAAATCCGAGTATAATCACAATAGCCATCACAAGAAGGCTTCCGTACAAAAATTTGCTAATAATTTTCTCAAGAATCATCGTTGGAGTGCCGGAGTAGGGAAATAAAAATGCCCTAAAAACGAAAGCCTTTAACCCGTGAATTATCAGGGAATATAAAATTCCCAAAAATAAGATATTCTTAAAGTTAAAATCGTAATACAAAGAAAGTTTGATGACAGACAAAGCAACAATTATCGCCCACAGCGCCTGCGTCAGGTTTAGGATAAATGGATATTTATTTTGCAGGGGAAGTGCAACATAGTATTGAGACACGACAACCAAAACAGCGCCTAATATATAATATTTTATTGGCCAAATGTACTCTTTAATGGTTTTCCCGAATATTTTCATTTTCCAAACAAACTCCTGAAAAAATTGATTATGGACTTAAATATTCCTCTTTCTTCTTTTGTTTCCTCTTTTGGATTATTTGATTGGTTTCCTTTAGGATTTTCTTTAGATTTTTCCTCTTTTAAATTTTTACCTGTTTCCTGCTTGCTTTTAGGGTCATTAACGCAACCAGTCGGCGGGCAGCAATCCCTAGGGCAAATTTCATAATTTTCAACAGAAGGGGCGCATATGCCGTCCCCGCAGGCTGCTTCTCCTCCGGTATTTTCTTTAGCTTTTTCCTCCCCTCCCTCTAAACGTTTTTCTGGATTATAAATGGGATGATGCCCCTCAGACATATATTGGGCAGCACCCGTTCCAGCCACGAGGTAGGCGCCGTCGGCAGAGATTGCAACGCTACTAACCCATGAATCCGCCTTATATTCCCATAAAAGAATTTTGCTTTCTTTAGAAAAGAGATACACATTTTTATCCTTGCTCCCAGCAGTGATATAATTTCCGTCTTGCGAGATAGAAACGGAGCCAACTCTTTCATCGGCTTCAAATTTCCATAACGGTTCGTCTTTATCCTTATCAATTAAATATACACTATGGTCTCCGCTTCCTGCAGCTATGTATCTGCCATCAGAAGAGATATCTACAGAGCGAACCCACCAGTCAGTTGTCCATGTTTTTAAGGGAGTACTCTTATCATTAGAGAAAAGAAAAATTGAGGTGTAGGTATTTGAGCTGTCTAATCCATACACACTGTATTTTCCATCTCTTGACATTGCCGCCGTCCAGACGGGAGAATCCGGGCTGGTTTTATACCTTGTTAAGGGAAGATTGTTTTCTTTGGAAAATAGGTACGCTATTTCTTCAGGCGAGTGGGAGCCGGCAGCAACCAGATTGCCATCAGAAGAAACAGACAATCCGTGGACATCTGATGTTGCTTGGTATTTCCAAAGCGGCTTATTGCTCTCCCTGGAAAAAAAGATAAGCTCGTCACTGAATGATGTTCCTACAGCAAGATACCCGCCATCAGCGGAAATAGAAACAGCGTAAATGCCAATGCCTCCTTTGTAGGCCCATGCTAAATTTCCACTTTTTGAAAAGAAATTTAGAGATTCACGGCAACCGCCGGCGATATACTCTCCATCAGCAGAGATATCCACACCTCCATTTCCGCCGGAGGGGCCTTCTGCTCCTGTCTCGCATTGATGCTTCCATAAAGGCTGATTGCTATCTTTAGAAAAAAAATAAATATAATTACTTGTTTTTACGGCAATTTGGCTGCCATCATCTGAAATTACGGCATTTTGCACCTGGTTTTCTCCAATATCATAGCTCCAAAGCGGCTCATTATTTTCTCTAGAGAAGAAATAAATCTTATTGCTTTTCAGTTCTTCAGAAACTATATTCACCGGGGCCAGAGTGCCGCCATACCAGGGAAGTTCAGCAGTCTCTTTTCCATCGCTTGCTTCAAAGCGATAGTCAAAACTGTCATTTTGCTTCCAGCTGAATTCATACACTGCTCCTGTTTTATAATTTCCGCTTATCTTCTTCATCTCTTTTGCTGCAATTCCTGTAAAGATAAGTTTCACATACTCCGGAGCATCATCATCTTTATCGGTATAAATAACCCGGTAAACAATAAGGGTGTCAGGTGCAGCTACAGCCGGTTCTGCGTGCCC
>JBBSWR010000045.1:0-2199 GCA_038046185.1 Nanobdellota archaeon | reverse complement strand
AATTTTCGATCACTCGATGGAGACAGAGCAGCAGCAATGCGTTACACTGAGTGCAGGCTTACAAGGCTTGCGGAAGAAATGCTTGAAGATATTGACAAGAGAACCGTAAAATTCATTCCAAATTTTGACAACTCTGTCACAGAGCCTGTTGTTATGCCGTCCAAATTTCCAAATCTTTTGGTTAACGGAAGCTCCGGAATTGCAGTAGGGATGGCAACAAACATTCCTCCGCATAATCTTGGCGAAGTCATTGATGCCACGATAAAGCAGATTGATAATCCGGAAATCACAATTGAAGAATTAATGCAGTTGATTCAGGGCCCGGATTTTCCGACAGGCGCCTTGATTTTTGGAAGAAGCGGAATAAAGGAAGCATATTCAAGAGGCCGTGGCAAGATTCTTGTGAGAGCCAAAACAACGATAGAGCAGGACAAAAAAATGTCAACTATCATTGTGAACGAAATTCCCTTCATGGTCAACAAATCAGAGCTCATTGAAGAAATGGCCGATTTGGTCAGGGACAAAAAAGTCATTGGAATCTCTGATTTAAGGGACGAATCTGACAGGCACGGAATAAGGATAGTAATCGAATTGAAAAAAGATGCAGACGCAAATGTTGTCCTGAACCAATTATTTCAGCATACAAGGCTGCAGACAACTTTTGGAATAATAATGCTTGCCCTTGTAAATAATGAGCCGAAAGTTTTGAACATAAAAAGCCTGATTCATCATTACATTGAGCACAGAAAAGATGTTGTGCGCAGGAGAACTTTGTTTGATTTGAACAAAGCGCAGGTCAGGGCGCACGTCCTTGAAGGGTTAATCATTGCGCTGAAGAACATAAACAACGTAATAAAATTAATCAAGGAATCTAAATCAGTTGAAACCGCTTCACAATCATTAATCACAAATTTTAATCTTACAAAAGAGCAGGCAACAGCAATACTCGAAATGAGGCTGCAGAGATTAACTTCTTTGGAGCAGGAGAAAATAAAGCAGGAACATTTAGATTTGTTAAAGCTGATTGAAGAGCTTGAATCCGTCCTGTCAAATCCACAGAAGATTTTGGATATAATCAAGAAAGAGCTTTCCGAGTTGAGGCAAAAATACGACAATGGTCGGAGAACACAAATTGTTGACAGCGAAGAGAACGATTTGGAAACCGAGGATTTGATAAAAGACGAGGAAATGGTAATTACAATCACAAATTCCGGCTATATCAAGAGATTGCCGCTGCAGACTTACAAATTGCAGCACAGGGGCGGAAAGGGAGTTATGGGCGCCGGGACAAAGGATGAAGATATAGTGAGAGATCTTTTCGTGGCAAGCACGCATTCATACATTCTGTTTTTCACGAATAAGGGAAAAGTGCACTGGCTTAAAGTTTACAGCCTTCCTGAAGCAAGCAGGATTGCAAGAGGAAAAGCAATTGTAAATTTATTGCAGATGTCAAGCGATGAGTTTGTGACTGCTTTTGTTCCGGTAAGGCAATTTGATGACAAGCACTATTTAATCATGGCTACTAAAAACGGAACGGCAAAGAAAACTGAGCTTATGGCTTACAGCAATCCCAGAAAAACTGGAATCGTTGCAATCACCCTGGACGAAAAAGACGAATTAATCAATGTGGCATTGACAGATGGAAACCAGCAGATTATTCTGGCGACAAAAGATGGAAATGCGGTCAGGTTTGAAGAAAAAAATGTAAGGCCGACCGGAAGGTCAGCGCAGGGCGTTCGGGGAATAAAATTAAGCGACAAGGATGAAGTGGTGGGGATGGAAGTTGCATCTGATGATAAAACCCTGCTTACAATCACGGAAAACGGCTATGGAAAGCGAACTCAGATTTCGGAATACAGGCTAATCAACAGGGGCGGCTCGGGAGTCATAAACATCCAGTGCAGCGACAGAAACGGAAGCGTAGTTTCAATATGTTCCGTAACAGATAATGACGATATTATTTTTATCAGCAAGAACGGAATAATTATACGAGTTCCTTCAACTGATATTTCAGTCATTGGAAGAAACACCCAGGGCGTAAGGATAATGAAGCTTGAGGCAAATGACAAAGTTGTTGCCACAGTCAAAGTTCCGAGAGAGAATGGAAACGGAAATAATGGCGCCGAAGAACAAAATTAAAAACCTGTGTTATCCGTTTATTATTTCCTTTCGACAAAATAATTCGTTTCATAATATTAA
>JBBSWR010000044.1:0-4103 GCA_038046185.1 Nanobdellota archaeon | reverse complement strand
TCTGGAAACAATAAGGTTTTTAAATAGAGCGATTATCCTATCCACTGCGCTAAACAACTGATTTAGCCGTTCTGACACCGCAAGGTGTGAAGAAAAGTATTTTGGTTAAAAATTAATAACTTAAATTATTTAAAATAATAAAATAAAGAATTTCCAATAACAAAAATGACAACAATGTATGATGTGGAATCGCAGGACTTAATCTTGAAGGCGGCTGAAGAGCTAAAGAAAGTTCCGGACGTAAAGCCGCCTACATGGGCGCCGTTTGTCAAGACAGGAATGCATAAGCAAAGGCCGCCTGTAAGCGCTGACTGGTGGTACATAAGAGTTGCATCCGTTTTGAGAACAGTTTACAGATTAGGCCCGGTAGGAACGCAGAAATTAAGGACAAAATACGGCGGCAAGAAAAACAACGGAGTAAAGCAAGAGCATTTCTACAAAGGTTCCGGTAACATTTTAAGAAAATCACTTCAGCAATTGGAAAAAGCCGGCTTTGTCAAGCAGGCAGAAAAAGGAATACACAAGGGAAGGGTAGTTACGCCGAAAGGAAGGGCGTTTTTGGATAAAATAGCAACCCAGCTTGTGGGAAACGCGCCAAAACATGAAGTTAAAGCCGTTGAAAAAACAGAATCAAAAAAAGAAGTTGCTGAAGTTCATCACGAGCAAAAGGCAGTAAAGAAAGCTGAGGATAAATCAGAATCAAAAAAGGAAGTTGCAGAAATCCATCACGAACAGAAGGCTGTTGAAGTTAAAAAACAGTAAGAGTTTAACCAATTCAAATGCCAACTCTGGATGACCTAAGAAGGAAAAGGCTTGAAGAGCTGATGCGTTTGCAGCAGCAAAATGCAGGCCAGCAGAACGACGAGCAGTCGCAAATGCGGCAGCAGATTGAGCAGATGGAATCCGTTGTGAAGCAGTTTTTCACAAAAGACGCATTGGCAAGATACGGAAATTTAAAATCAGCGCATCAGGAAAAGGCAATTCAATTGCTTGTTGTTTTGTTCCAGGCAATACAAAAAGGCCAGGTTCAGGGCAAGATTGAAGATGAGCTGCTGAAAAAAATTTTGCAGCAAATGACACCCGAGAAAAAGGAATTTAAAATCAGCAGAGTATAACTAAAAAAATGGCACGATACAAGCACCCGAGCAGAAAGAAAAGATTAGCCAAATTTAGAAAGCAGACTAGATGGGCCCCTTTCTGGACAGTGCAGAAGATATACGGCAAAACAAGAAGAGTTCATCCAGGCAGGCATACAAAGCTGAAAAGAAACTGGAGAAGAAACAAGAATAAGGCATAAAGATGGCAAAGAAAGAAGAAGCACCGAAAATTGTATTGGAAAGAAATTATAACATTCCGCTTAGAATTGCTACTTTGAAGAGCCCATTCCACAAGAAGGCAAAAAAAGCAATCAGTACAGTTAAGATTTTCATTTCCAAGCACATGAAAACCAAGGAAGTTAAGATAGGACAATTTTTAAATTTAAAAATCTGGGAGCATGGCATGAGAAATCCGCCCAATCTTGTGAAAGTCACAGCAACAAAAGACGATAAGGGTGTTGTATTTGTTGAATTGGTCGGAGCGCCAAAGCCGCAGCCCAAAGCGGAAGAAACAAAAAAATCCGGCAAGAAAGAATCAAAGACGGAAGGAAAAGTTGAAGCTGAATTTAAAGAAATTAGGGAAGAGACCAAGGAGATTAAAGAAGAAAAAGCAGAGGAAGCAAAAGAGATTCAGAAGGAAGAAATAAAAGAAATGCAGAAAGAGCATCCTAAAATGCATCCTCCGAAAATGCCTGTACAGCCGAAGGTACAGCAGCAGCACCAGACAGCACCGAAAAGCGTTTAGTTAAGTTTTTAATCACCCGTTAATTCTCTGATTGTATGGTTAACCCAGTAATGGTATCTCCGCTTGAACAAACCGCTGAAAGAATTGGAGTTATTGATTATAGTTATGGCACTATGGCTGAAGAAGCACATATGTTGCTGGAAACAATTGATATGCCTAAAATTGATTTAAGGCGGAGAGAGCAAATCCCCGTGGCTTTAATTTCAGAAAGCGATTACGAGGGAGCACTGCAACTGGCTTGGGATTTACTCGCACATCCCGACCAAAAAGTATGGAAAGTAGGAGATGACCTTTTGCATAGGCTTATAGACTATGACTTGGCAAGAAAAGAATACCTAACTAAACCCGGAAATGATTAGAATGAACAGCCAACTGCCCTTCGAAAAAATAAACAGAAAAATCTTAGTAAGAAAAGAATCAGAAACGGACTGCAAATACGGCTGCAATCCACAGGAAAGAAAAACAGAGGAAATTATAACCTACGGAATTGTAAACATTAACAAGCCGAAAGGTCCAACTTCCCATCAGGTTTCTGATTATGTGCAGAAAATTCTCCATATCAATAAGGCAGGCCATTCCGGAACTTTAGACCCGGCAGTAACAGGTGTTCTTCCAGTCGCATTGGACCGGGCTACAAGAATAGTGCAGGGATTATTGACAGCAGGAAAAGAATATGTTGCAATAATGCACCTGCACAAGGAAGTTGAAGAAAAACTTTTAAGAGACACAATACAAAATCATTTCATCGGCAAAATAATGCAGCTGCCGCCGATTAAAAGTTCCGTGAAAAGGCAGCTGAGGCCAAGAACTATTTATTACATGGATATTCTGGAAATTGACGGAAATGATGTAATGTTTAAAGTCGGGAGCGAAGCGGGAACTTATATCAGAAAATTAATTCACGACCTCGGCCAAAAATTAAAAGTCGGCGCGCACATGGCCGAATTAAGAAGGACAAAAGCCGGGCCTTTCGAGGAATCCACACTTTTCACAATGCAGGAATTAACTGACGCTTACTATTACTGGAAAGAAGAGCAGAATGATAAATTCATAAGAAAGGCAATTCAGCCGATTGAAGCCGGTGTAAAGCATCTTCCCAAAGTCTGGGTTTTTGACACGACAGTCGAAAGCTTATGCCACGGGTCAGACCTAAAAGTGCCGGGCATCGGCAAACTAAACAATCAAATAATCAAAAATAATACAGTTGCAATCATGACCTTGAAAGGGGAACTGGTTGCAATCGGAACATCGCACATAAGTTCTGAGGAAATGATGGGC
This sequence comes from Nanobdellota archaeon, assembly GCA_038046185.1. Taxonomy (GTDB): domain Archaea; phylum Nanobdellota; class Nanobdellia; order Woesearchaeales; family GW2011-AR4. The sequence continues at coordinate 983 of JBBSWR010000044.1, read as the reverse complement.
GAGAGGGGGGTGGCTGTCACGACAGAAAAAGTCTTCATGCAGCCGGGAACTTATAAAATATCTGATTAGGCAAAATGTATTTGATTATTAGCGCACTTCAAAAGGAAGAACCGCTACTAGGACATCATTAACATATACCTTATACTCATATTTTCCTGCAGAAAATGTCATGTCTTGGCAGCCCGCGCTGTTGCCTGTCCGCAATTCGCGTGGAAATGGGGCTTTTTGCGCTGCGTATTGCTTTGAATTTGAGTCATAAACTGCAGTAGCCATGCTCCCGGCAGGAATATCCTTTTTTTGATTCCAGCTAGAGCAAAACTGGTCTGCTGAAGAGTAAACTGAAGTTTTTGTTGGAAAATTTGGCGGGCCTAATTTCTGCCCGACCGGAAGTTTTGCCAAATGAAATTCAGTGAAATATTCGTTGAAAGCATTTAAATCAGGCTGCTCTGAAAGCTGCTCAGGCTGCACTGCCCGTGTTTGGTTTCCTTTTCTTTCTTGAGGACATTCTTTCCTGAAATAAGACCATTCCTCGCATTCAGTTCCGTCTTTTAATGTGCAATAACCAGTTTGAGAACCGTCAGAATTTGTCTTAATATCTAAACTTCCGCCTTGCTCTTTGCAATAAACAGAAGCAGGATTTGCTATCTGAGTTTGTCCCGGTTTTTCTGTTTGTTGAGAACATCCAATAACAAAAATCGCTAAAATTAAAATCCCGAGAACAAATATTTTTTTCATGATTTACCCTCCTGTAAATTCCCTGACATAATTGTCGCCGTAAGCTGCGATTATTTTTGCCTTGTCATCTGATATCTGAACGCTGTTTATTCCGGGCATCATGTCCTTGGGCACATCAGCAATTTTATTGCACCCTTTCCACAACAAAGTGCCTTTTTCGTTATAAACCATGACGCAGTTGCTTGGTGCGCCCCCAATAACTATCCTTTTTCCATCGTTCGAAATTGCAACTGCATTGTGCCCCATTC
>JBBSWR010000043.1:0-1580 GCA_038046185.1 Nanobdellota archaeon | reverse complement strand
CACACCCATATAATCCATCTCAACTTCCATGTCCCATTCTTCCGGAAAACACTGGTAGTAATTCTGCCATGCGTATCTTTCGTCCAGGAATATGATTGCGCCTTTGTCTGTTTCTGAACGGATGCACCTTCCTGCGTTTTGGAGACATTTGGTTATTGCCGGCAAAACATAGCCGTACTCAAAGCCTTTGCCGAATTTGTCATCGTAATATTCTATTAACAGCCTTGCTTCGATATCGGGCTTGTTTAATGGCAGGCCGACTATTATCACAGCTTGCAAAACCCCCGGCATGTCAATTCCTTCTCCAAATGAGCCGGTTGATGTTCCAAGAAGGATTGCGCCATTTTGCTTATGATTCCTGAAATTTGCCAGCAATAACTCCTTTTCCTGTTTTGCCATTGCAGATTTCTCTGTAAAAATTGGCTTTTGAGTTTGTTTGACTAGGAATTCCTGAATATTTTGCAGCAAGTCGTAGCTTGGAAAGAAAATTGCAGTATTTCCCTCAACTAAATTGATTATGCTGCCGCAGACCTTTGCTATTTCGGCGTATTGCCTTGTGTTTCGTTCAACAAATTTTGTTGTTGTTTTTGGAATTATCAAATTCAGCCGGTTTTTCTTGGGAAAAGGGCTCTTGTATTCTTTCTCAATCACATTGTCTTTAAACCCTAAAATATCCCTGTACATCGATGTCGGAGTCAGAGTGCCGGACATTAGAACAGTTGAATAGCTTCTGTCAATGACCTCTTTTGCTGTGATTGAAGGATCGAGGCACCTGTACGCCAGGCTGACTTTCAGTTTTTTTTCATAAATCTCTTTTGACAAAATTCTCCCGTATCCTATGTCAGAGCCGAGCCATGATTCGAGGAATTTGGATACGCTCAGCACAAAACTTCTTTTTTGAATGTCCCTTATTTCTTCTCCGGCAAAAGTAAGCTCTGTCATGATATCCTCATAGCTTTTTTTATTATTTACCAAGTCAAACAATGAATTTTTTGAGACAATTCCTTCTGTTTCAATATTTTTTGACAGGCTAAACAAGGCGTCTTCCACAATTTCAAGATTTTTTACAATTTCTTCATAATTGAACTTCCTTGCTTCTTTTTTTGCGCTGTCTATAGTCAAGCTTGAGGTTGTCTGCGTCAGCAGTTCCCTTATCCTTGTTGGAAGATTATGAGCCTCATCAACAATTAATATGGAATTTCCCAATTCTTTTTTTATTTTCAGCAGAAAGCTGTTCCTTATGCTAGGGTTGAAAATATAGTAATAATCGGCAATTATCACTTTTGCATTTCCGGCTGTCAGAATTGCAAGCTCGTATGGGCACAGTGTTTTCTTTTTTCCTTCATGGATTACATCCTGCACGTGGCACGGCCCGATTATTTTTAGTTCCTCTATTGAATGCTGCGCGTTTATTGTCGGCTGCCCAGTTAATTTTCTTGCATTTGTGTAGAATTCGCAGTTCCCATCATCCCTTAATGATTTGCAGTACTCATGGAACGAAGATGAAGACATCGCTTCAACACCAGATTGAAGGCACATATGCTTTTTTCCTATTACATCCGCGCACTCTAAATCAATGC
>JBBSWR010000042.1:0-4535 GCA_038046185.1 Nanobdellota archaeon | reverse complement strand
TTCAAACATAGATCCTTTTGTCCACGGATAGCCGGAAACGTGCCTTGCATACTTGTAAAAGGGGTTCATCTTCGGCCACTTGCCAAGATTTGTGAATTCCTTCCAGACTTTTTCAGGAGAAGCATAGATGAAGATTTTGGTTTTGATTTTAATCATATATTCTGTTAAGAATAAAGTAAATATAAAAACCTAACTAAATAGGGCAGGTGCTCAATCCCTTCTTCTTAAGATATTGCTGGTGATAATCTTCAGCTACATAAAACTTCTCAGCCGGCTTTATTTCCGTTGTAATCTTTTTATCATATTTCTTCTGCTGCTCTTTAAGTGATTTAGAAGCCATTTCTTTTTGTTTCTTGCTATGATAAAATACAGCCGAGCGGTATTGAGTTCCGACATCGGGCCCTTGCCTATTTCCTTGGGTTGGATTATGATTGCTCCAAAATACATCAAGCAATTTCTCATAAGAGACTTTCTTTGGGTCAAACGTAATTTCAACAGCTTCTGCGTGGCCAGTTTCATCAGTGCAGACATCTCCATAAGTCGGATTATCCATCTTGCCACCGGTATAGCCGACTCTAGTTGATTTAACTCCGTTAATCTGCCTGAACGCAGCTTCAACTCCCCAGAAGCATCCTGCAGCAAAGGTTGCAGTTTCGTATTTTTGTTTTTTCATAATTAAACAGGAGTTTAAGTTGTATTAATAATTTTTCCAAACTAAGCCAGAATAATAAATGCTCCCATCGGGATTTGAACCCGAGTCACCGGATCGAGAATCCGAGGTGCTTGACCGGATTGTGCGAATGATGAATTCTCTACACTATGGGAGCGCAGTAGGTTAGAATTCCAGCTGATTTTTAAAGGTTAAGGTTTTTACGATATTAGAAACGTTTATTAATGCGCTAAATCACTTGCTCCCTCTAACTGCATTCAATGAAATCACACCAACAAAGAAGAAAACAGATTATTGCGCAGGGAATGCGCTCCACAATCATTGGAATAGCTGTTAATGCAGTTCTGGCAGTAACAAAGGGCATTGCGGGTTTCCTTGGAAATTCTTATGCTTTGATTGCTGATGCGATTGAATCAACATCTGACATTCTAAGCTCGCTGATTGTGTGGACCGGCTTGAATATTGCTTCAAAGCCGGCAGACGAAGACCACCCTTACGGGCACGGAAAGGCGGAGCCGTTGGCTGCCACAATTGTCGCCCTCATGCTGTTTGGAGCAGCGTTGGTTATTATTGTCCAAAGCATTAAGGAACTAAAAGTCCCCCACCATGCGCCTGCATCATTTACTCTCCTAGTGCTTGTTGTTGTTGTTTTAACGAAGGAAATTTTATTTAGGTTTGTGATAAATGTCGGCGAAGCCACGCAAAGCACTGCCGTAAAAACTGATGCATGGCACCACAGGAGCGATGCAATAACTTCAGCAGCTGCTTTTGTGGGGATTTCAGTTGCCTTGATTGGCGGGAAAGGGTATGAAAGCGCTGACGACTGGGCTGCCCTTTTTGCCTCGGGAATAATAATTTTTAACGCTTTCAGGCTCATAAGGCCTGCAATCGGCGAGCTGATGGACGAGGCGCCGCACCCGTCTGTTGAAGAGAATATAAGAAAAACTGCAGGCTCAGTAAAAGGAGTTATGGCACTGGATAAATGCTATGTGAGAAAAGTCGGATTTGATTATTATGCAGATCTGCATGTAGTGATTGACGGAAACATGTCTGTAAAAAAAGGGCACGAGATATCCCATAATGTTAAAAATGCCTTATGCGATTCTGATCCAAGAATTTCAAATGTTTTAATACATATTGAGCCGTATTCTAAATTAAAGAAAACAATGAGATAATTTTGAGAAAAAACTATTAAGAGGGTATATCTTAGTTTACCATTCAACAATAGTCAATTCATAAAAATATTTAAATAGTGATAATCATTCCTGCCGCCTATGGCGCAGATAGATCTTTCGGTTGCTAGTGAATCAGTTCGTCCAATGTTGGAGGAATTGGTAGGCTGCTTTGCATTTATCCAGGGAGAAGATGTAGGGCATGAATTGTATCCAGAGATGGAAAACCCAAGCATAACTATCCTTGTGGATGATAAAATTGAAGGATTGCTTCAAAGAATAGTGGCTGTTAATGATGGTTCAGCTGCACCGGTGCTCCTTAAGATGCTGGGTAAAGATTCGCAATTGATAGGTATGAATTATCAGGCTTTGTATAATGATTTTTTTGATGCCCATATTGGGGGATGCTGCCCAAGCCAGCATACCATGTTTATTGATAGATTTCAATCTTCCCCAGACACATTTACAATTTATGAAAAAGTTCTTTATGCTTTGAGAATGATTGTGGATGGTTCTCCCAACAGAGCCGAACTTTTCAGAGCATATCCCAATTTAGGGGATTATGTTAAGGCGCAACCATCACCGCCCCCTCAGTAGTCTATTTAGGATATTCTATAAAAATATTAATCTGCTAGGTGACAAATAAACACGCAATCCGAAGTTGCTTTATTTTATTCTATAAGTTTTCAGGCAGGCATAGCGCTAGGTTGCGTTTTGGATAAACAACTGGCTCTGCTTTAAATTCAAGTTCTACCATTGCTTGTTGCTATCATTTTATATAATCCTTCTCATTTTCCAGCTTATTATGGAATACAAAGGATTAACTTTAGACAAATTCCAGGAAGATGCAATACATGCCATCGAGCACAACAAGTCAGTTGTAGTTTCAGCTCCGACAGGCTCGGGAAAAACGCTGATTGCTGATTACATCATTGACAGGGATTTCAAAAAAGGAATAAAAGTTATTTACACTGCGCCGATAAAAGCTCTTTCGAACCAGAAATACAAGGAATTCAAAAGGAGTTATGGGGAAAAAAATGTGGGCATTCTGACGGGAGATGTGCAGAAAAATCCCGACGCGCTTATTCTTATAATGACAACCGAAATTTACCGGAACATGGTTTTAAGCAATGACCCGTTCATAGCAGACATCTCCTATGTGATTTTTGACGAGATACATTACATAAATGACATAGAGCGCGGCTACGTGTGGGAAGAGTCAATTATTTTCTCAAAGCCGAAAGTAAGAGTATTATGCCTTTCTGCAACCATTCCAAATGCCGGAGAGTTTGCAAGGTGGATAGAGGCCATAAAAGAGCATGAGGTTGCGGTTGTAACGCACAGCGAAAGGCCTGTGCCGCTTCATGTAAATTTTTATGATGCGGAACTCGGAATTACAACTCTGAAAAACCTGAAAGACCATTCTGAGATTCCTGATTACAATAAAGTCATGGGAAAGCGCATCCGCCAAAAGCACAAGTCGCCGTCGCACCTCGGGCTGATAAAGGAAATGAAAGACAAAGTTCCATGCTTATTCTTCAGCTTCTCAAGGGCAGGCTGCCAAAAAAATGCCTTGGAACTGGCAAGAACTAATTTATTTCAATTGAACCCGGAAATTTCCACGTTTGTCCGAGCGAAGCTTGCAAATTCAAATCCGGAGATAAACAAGCTCGATTCAACAAGAGCATTAAGGCAAACATTGCCGTACGGAATCGGGTTCCATCATGCAGGAATCCTGCCGATACTGAAAGAGACTGTTGAAGACCTTTTTGAAAAAGGGCTGATAAAAGTTCTTTACACAACTGAGACATTTGCCGTCGGAATAAACATGCCTGCAAAAAGCGTCTGCTTTGAGTCATTAAGAAAGTTTGATGGCGTTTCTTTCCGGATGATGAACTCCAAGGAGTATTTCCAGATTGCCGGAAGAGCCGGGCGTAGGGGAATGGATAAAGAAGGCTTTGTGTTTATCATGATTGAGAGAAAATTCTTTGAGTATGACAAGACAAAAAAAATAATTGATTCCGACACCACTCCGATAAAATCCCAGTTCAGGCTTTCTGTTAATACCGTGCTTAACCTGATACAGCAGCATACAGAAATGGAGATTGACGATATTCTTTGCAAAAGCTTCCACTCATTCCAGAAATACGGAAAAGATTTTATGAAAAGGGAAAACTTTGTAGGCCACAATGCGTTCGACAACTACAAAAGAAAGCTTGAGAAGATGGGCTACATTTCAAACAGCCGCCTCACTGAAAAAGGAAAGTTTGCATCAAAAATTTATTCTGACGAGATAACTTTGGGAGAAATATTCGCAACAGATTTTTATAAGAAGCTGAATGAATACCAGATGCTGATTATTGTTGCCTGCATATGCTATGAGGCAAGGGAAAGGACAGAACACTACAAAAGATACAATTCTGATTTAGTCAGAAATTTAAAAAAAATGCTGTGGAATGATAATTTCCTGAGAAAAGAGAAAAAATTTGACGAGATTGAAAACATAACTTCTGTGATTTATCCGTGCTACACCGGGGTGGACATGTTCAAGATTCTTGAGCACATAAGCCTTCAGGAAGGAGATGTCATCAGGCTGTTCAGGCAGATAATGGACAAATTAAGCCAGATAAAAAGCGCGACAGAAGACGGAAGGCTTAAAGAAATGCTCGACAGCTGCTATGAGCTTGTGAATA
>JBBSWR010000041.1:0-5209 GCA_038046185.1 Nanobdellota archaeon | reverse complement strand
ATTTAAAAAAAAACTTTGACGCGATACTGATTGCATGCAGAAGATACCAAAGAAAGCTGAAGAAAGAGGAAATCCTCGAGAGCAAAATATTAAAAATACTGAAAAACAGCAAAATAGAAATCAAGAACAAAGTCATTGCGGTTGTGCTTGAAAAAGATGTTTTCTTCGGGACTCTTCAAAATCTTGAAAAGGAGATAAAAAAGCGAAAAGAGATATTCCGGATTATTGAAGGGGCTTCGGCAATAACCGTTATAACAACAGAAGAATTTCTTGAATCTATAAGGAAATATTTTAAAAACAAAATAATTGTTGAAAACACAAACCTGGCTGAAATAACAATAAAAAGCCCCAAGGAAATTGAAGAAGTGCCGGGAACTTATGCTTATTTATGCTCGTTGTTTGGCGAGAACAACATAAACATTGTGGAAACTTTAAGCTGCTGGACTGACACGATATTTCTTGTTGATGAAAAAGATACTGGGAAAGTGATGGGATTGCTGAGATTTTAATTATTTCACAATCCCCTTCTCTTCAAGAAAATGCCCGAGCTTTTCTTTTTTGGTATTGAGATATTTCTTATTTGATTTATTCGGCCTGATTTGAATCGGAACCCGCTCAATTATCTTCAGCCCGTATTTTTCCAGGCCCTTGATTTTTTTTGGATTGTTTGTAAGCAGCCTGATTTTTGACAATCCCAAATCAGCAAGAATTTGAGCGCCTATTGTGTAATCCCTCAGGTCTGCTTTGAACCCGAGCTTAAGGTTTGCTTCGACTGTGTCCATTCCGTGGTCCTGAAGATGGTATGCAGCTATTTTGTTCATCAACCCTATGCCTCTGCCCTCCTGTGACATATATAATAGGACTCCCCCTTCTTCGCCTATTGTTTCAAGCGATTTCTGGAGCTGAGAACCGCAGTCGCATCTCAAAGAGCCAAGAGAATCTCCAGTTAGGCAGGAAGAATGAACTCTTACCAGAATTCCATTTTTATTTTTTAGATTGCCTTTTATTATGGCTAAATGGGGTGTTTTTTTGCAGTCTTCGTAAGCTATAACCTTAAAATTGCCAAATTTTGTGGGTAAATTTGCTTCGGTCGTTTTTCTTATTAGCTTTTTCATGCAGGAAAAAGTATTTCAAAGTTATATAAAGTTTTTGATTGGGCTTACCATATATGAACAAAGAAAAATTTATATATTAGGGCGTGTGTATATATCGCATGGAAATTTCAAAAATACTCTCTATTGCAGGTTATGTTCTCCTGTCAATTTATGTTTTATACTGGATTTTCTTCAAAAAGAACCCGTATCAGGCTGAATATGAGAAATTATATAAGGAGATATTGACTTCTAAGAAATACAGAGTTAAAGGGCAGTACGATAAAGATTAATTATCTGGGTTGTTGCTGAAGCAGTCGTCTTACTAAATCTAGTAACTCGTGGGGTTTCGTATGATAATTTTTTTCGAGCACACGGACATTTGCGTCTTCCAAAGAAATGCCTCTTGCACCTAAAGCAGTTTCAATGTCGGGCACATCTTCATCATGATAGACAATTACTGGAGAAGGCGGTAAGTGCAATCCAGTTTCAACTTGTCTTAAATAATCATAGCATCTTGTGCCTGCTAATGTTGAACCACCCTCTAAAACTTCAGGTGGGGCTTGAACCCTATGAGGGTCTGGTTCGGCCCATGCTACTCTCTGCTCGAGTACGAATAGCTTAGGCCAGAGGCCACCACCATGAGGCATAGCTTTGTATGCATCCATTACTTCCCTAAACGATTGTTCTGTAGGGAATGGTACAACCAATCCAAAAGGTTGTAGGAGTTCAGTTATATCTTGCCTATGCATCCCGTTGCTATCTAAATATATAATTGTACCGCCCATAAATACAGGTAATCTAATCTCATTTAAAAAGTTAATTACAAAATAGGAGTAACGGAAATTTATTTTCCGAGTTCATCTATGTTTAAACTACACTTATTGGACATCGAAACCTAACTTTTTCTTAACATATATTTTCCAGAATATACTAAAACCGAAAGGTATATAAATAAGTAATATACAAAAAGGTATACTGGTATATGATAACATAAAAATCGTATACCAGTGTATCAAAATAGAGGCAAACTGCAAAAACTAGTGGGTTTCGGCTCACTCAGCCACTGCATTCGCTTGGAAGGTAAAGAAACAATCGCTCGGCTTAGGTGCTTAGCATATTAGGACTTGGCCTTTGAAGATCTTTGCCTCTTTTTTGAGAAAAAAGAGGCAGCGGCGAAACAATGACACATGAGTGGCAGAAAGCTTGCTTTTCAGCGAGCAAAAAGCACACTTGTCAGTTTTGCCCAGCCCCCTCCTTTTCACACTAAAATGGAAGCAGAAATCGAAGTGTTCCGGGACAATGTGGATTCGTGGATAAAGCAAATACGTAGAGAATTTTCTGATTTTTCCGAGCTCCCTTCTATGATTGATGAGAATACGGAGAATATACAGCACAATTATGAATTGATATATGAATTAAAAGACCAGATTGAGGAGCTAAAGCAGGAAGTCAGTGCTCTTAAATTGATACAGATTATAAGCCTAAAGCAAAAAACAAGTAAGGTTGAGCAAGAGCAGGCTTAATCCAGTTCGTGTGCTAATTTTTCTAAAGCAGTTTCAATTGCAGCAAATAAGTTTCTGTCTGTCGTGTGTGAAACGTAGAATTTTCCGTTGTCTTTCAGCCTTGCATGAATATCATAAATTTCACTCTTTTCCCTTTGATGAATTGTTTTTAGCGTAATGTGGAGATTCTGCATATTCTTTGTGTGCACTGCCAGCTTTCTCACGTGCCTTTCCACGTTGGTTTTTATTACTTCCCTTGACGAACTGTCTACTTCCTTAAACCCGGATAACTCGACAGTCGGACCCACAGTTTCTTTTTCAGCCATTTTACCACCTAGATGTATAATCCTTAAGTAATATAAAAGGATTTTGGATTTTGACAAATAAAACCAAATTTGGGGATAAATTATATATACTATTCGGCAACAACTTAGATTATGCCTCTCGTTGAATCATTTTCCGGTATTCGCGGAATATACGGCAAAGACCTGAATGAAAGCGTTGCCGCAAGGTACGCCTATTCTTATCTGTGTTTTATAAGGGCTAAAACAAAGAAAAAAACCCCGACGATAGTTATAGGGATGGACACACGGCCTTCGGGCCTCAAATTATTGGATTCTATAATGGGAATGCTCGACTGCAACTTCATAGATGTGGGGATCGCGCCCACCCCTGCAGTGGAATTTGCAGTGCGCCATTTCGATGCTGACGGCGGAATAATAATTACTGCTTCCCACAATGAGCCGTACTGGAACGGCTTTAAGTTTCTTGCAAAAGACGGCGCTGTGCTTAGTGAAAAAGATATGCAAAATGTAATCAGAAATTCCAAATCACTCAGGGATTTTCATAAGGTGCAAGAAAGAAAAATTTTGGAAAAAAACAGCGAAGCAGTCAAAAAATACACTGAATTTATTTTTGACATAATCGGCAATGAGAATCTGAAAAAAATAAAGAATTCAAAGCAAAAAATTGTGATTGACCCAAATGGGGGCTCTGGGGCGATTGCCAAAAAAATTCTTGAAAGCGCCGGTGTTGAAGTTATTGGTGTGAATATGCCATACGGCGAGTTCAAAAGGCAGGTTGAGCCTACAGAAGACTCAATGGTATATCTGAAAAATGTGATTAATGAAAACCATGCAGATTTCGCTGCCGGATTTGACTGCGATGCTGACAGGGTTGAGATATTGATTAAGGACGGGCAGTTATTATCAGGAAATTATATTTTAGCTTTAGTGGTCTATGAGCTGCTGTCAAAAAACAAAAATCCGAAAAGCCAAACTGTTGTAGTCAATGATGCAACTTCAAATGTTGTAATGGATGTTGCAGGAAAGTTCGGGGCAAAAATAAAGGAAGTGGAAGTCGGAGAAACAAATGTTGTTGAGGAAATGAAAAAACTCAAATCATCCGTTGGAGGGGAAGGCTCAAGCGGTGGGGCAATCATCTGGCCGTCAAGATGCAGGGACGGAATACTGACATTGTTAACCATTTTATCTGTTGTTGCAGATAAAGAGAAAAAATTGCATGATATAGTTGATGAATTGCCGCAATATTATACTCTCAGAAAAAAACTTGAATTTAATCCAGAAGAACACGACAAGATCAAGAAGTTTTTAAAAAAATACTATTCCGAAAAAGGGTTTGAAATCAAGGAAACAGGCGGGATAAAAGGCGGATTAAAAGTTATCATTAATAGAAATTCTTTTGTATGGTTCAGGGCTTCAAAAACCGAATCAAATGTTTTCAGGGCAATAAGCGACTCAAATAACTACAACGAATCACAGAAACTGCTTGAAGAAGCGGTGAATCTGTTTAAGAAAGTGAATGAATAAAAAAATAAAGGAGATTCTTGGAATTATTGAATTGGGTTTATTATCCTTTCTGCCCAGTTATAGCCTCCCACAAGCAACTGCGCAATTTCAACAACAACCTTCTGTCCTTGAAAACATTATTGAAAATTCCAACTCCGAAAAAACAGATACCCCTGTCTTCTATGCACCTCGTCCGCATGGCAAGATTTATTCTGAAGGAACTTATAGAAAAATTTTGAATGATTATATGCAACTGCATATCCGAAGTAAGGAAGACATGACAAGCAGAGTTCCTTTGAAGTGGCTTAATATTCATCCGGAAACAACAATGGGTGGAGTTCTCGGATTTACATACATTGGCGACCCATCAATGGGCAGGAGGGCAGATTTAACAGGTTGGACGGCGAGAATGGTTGATATTCATGAAAGCATACACACTCCTGATGAATATGAGACAAGAGTTCTGACTAGCTGGATAATGGAAAAGGCTGTAAATAAATATTTTAAATAAAAACCTTTAAAATACGCTATTTCTTTCTCGGTATTATGGTTAAGGTACATTTCACAACTCAAGGGTGCAGCAGCAATTTAAGAGAATCTGAGATAATGATGGGGCTGCTGGATAACTCAGGCTACGAAATTGCAAAAGATGAAAATGAATCGGAAGTAAATATTGTCAATATCTGCACTGTCAAGGGAGATATGACTGCTTTAAAGGAAGTGATAAGATTAAAAAAGAAATTCCCGGGGAAAAAAATAATTGTTGCAGGCTGCATAAACGAAAGCATTGTTCCAAAAATAAAAA
>JBBSWR010000040.1:0-8843 GCA_038046185.1 Nanobdellota archaeon | reverse complement strand
AAAAAGGTTAAGCCAACAATATGGCTGGTCGGACAGGGGTTGCTCCCGTGACATGGTGAGCGAGGTTCGCCGAGCTCACCTCGCAAGTCACAGGATGTCCGACGAGCAACGAAGTTGCGACAGCCAATATTATTGTTGGCCCCATCAATTGAAAAATAAAAAGTCACTTAGCTTGACTTTGCCAGCAAATAAAAATCTTTAAATACAAGCCTTGATTAAAATATTTCATGGCAAGAGGCGGTAGCTCAAAATCCAGTTCTATTCCCAGTTCACCCTATACTTACAAGCCAAGTCTGCATGAAAAGCCGATTTTTCATTACGCAGTTATTTTGTTGGTGGCTGCAGCGCTTGTTGTCAGCATATTGGCGCTCGTCAACACTTATCAGCTGAAATCCGCAATAATTCCAAAAATAATAAGCCCTGATCAGTTTCTTAAAAAATTGACGTCGCACGCAGAAATGAAACAGTATGTAGGGGCTTCCCCGCTGAACATAGTCCAGATCAACAGCAATAATCTTGCAAACCTTCAGTCCCAGATAAGCGGACTTGACACATCTTACATCGGAAATTTTGTAGTGCAGTACACCGACAGGGTCATTGTTTATGATTATGAAAATGATAAAATTAAAGGATCTGTCAGTTTGCAGCAGCCCCAGCAGGCAAGCCTGCCGGCAGATTTTTTTACCAAATTAAACAGGCATGATGAGCTGCAGGGCTTGCAGGGCGAGCAGCCCATCGGCGGGCAGCTTGACCAAAAATCGCTTGACACTTTAAACCAGCAGTTCCCTGATGTTTACAAGGACGCAAAAGTAGGAGACTTCCTGCTGAGGTATAAAACAAGATTAGTTATTTATGATTATTCTGCTGACAAGATTGTAAATGCTGTTAATCTGCAGTAAACTGAGAAATTTTCAATCCCACAAATACCCTCGTGAAGTTGCGTTATCCCAATCTTATAATGACGCTTCCTGCTGCGCTTGATATTGTTAAATTTTGATTATTATCCTGAGTTGTGTTTATTACTGTTCTTGATATTGTTACATTTGCCAATGTTACAGATTGTGTAATGTTTGCAGTCCCTATCACGTGCAGTTTCTGTCCCGAGCTCGTCGTCCCGGTGGCGGCGTTGCCGTTACCTTTCATAAACCCTGCTTCTGTGGTCAAGTATTCTGATTTTCAATATTTTACTTGTAAAATCCACATCCATCAAAATTCTATAATCGCCTATCCTAAGCTTATAAACATCAGCACCTTCATAATGTTCCAAATAGTGGAAAGGGTCATCTTTTATTCCCTCTACCTTTTCTATAATCCTTTTTGATATTTCTTTCGGTAGCTTTTCTAGAAATTTAAGCGGTTTAGGATTCCATTTAATTGCATAACTCATTTTCCAAGAATACGCTTTCTAACTTCTTCATGACTTATTAAATCAGAATCTGGAACTTTTCTTGATTCAGCAAGCTCTTTTTTCGACCAGCCGCTTAATTCGTATTCTTCTTTCATTATATGCTTCAGGAATTTTAAATCTCCTTTTATATCTGCCAATTCCTTATGTATTGTTTCCAAACTGACGTTTGCCATTTCGATTCACTCCGTTTCTTAGTACTTACTTGTTTATAAATTTATCCCAGCCTTATTATAACGCTTCCTGCTGCGCTTGATATTGTTAAATTTTGATTATTATCCTGAGTTGTGTTTATTACTGTTCTTGATATTGTTACATTTGCCAATGTTACAGATTGTGTAATGTTTGCAGTCCCTATCACATGCAAAGTCTGTCCTGGCGTTGTCGTCCCGATGCCGACGTTGCCTGAATTTGTTGCAAAATATGAATTTCCGGTTACATTAATTGAAGAAGCGTTTAAAGCTCCAGCGACAGTCATAGCTCCAATAACTTCCAATTTATTTTGCGGATTCGTCGTCCCGATGCCGACGTTGCCGGTTCCTAATGCCACCGTTCCTGAAATAATCTTGAGCGCATAGTTGGCTGTGCCACCAGTTGGTGCCTCGGTGATTAACACTGTAGATGCAGTTGGAGGTGCCGTTCCAGCCAACACTGGGGCACCTACTTTCAAACTAGCCATATTATTTCCCGTTTGGTCGCCAGAAAGCGTGAGTGTGTTTGAGGGCGAAATTGCCACCGTATTTACCACATAGCCACTTCCTGCAGTAATTGCAGGTGGTCTCACCAAAAGATACACATCTGAAAATGGTCCTGCTGTACCGAAACCGTGTGTCCCTACTCCACCCAGTGCCCCAGCATCCATTTGATAACTATTAGCATTGGTATCGCTCTCAATACGGAAATCAGCATCTGCTCCGTCTTCGTTAAAGATGGCTGAACCACGAACATCCAACAAAGCCCCCGGCCCCGTCGTCCCGATGCCGACGTTGCCGGATGTAGTATCAATAAATAAATTATTTCCATTAACAGATAAATTTCTCTCAGCGTTTCTTAATGATGTTTGAGAAACTGAAATATTCCACAAGGCAAGAGTTGCATTATCCCCTTTAACTAAAGTATTGTTTGAAATATTCCCTAGATTGAAGTCAGATGATTTTATGTATTGCGTGTAATTGGAAATATTCCCTAAATTAAAATCAGCTGTCCTCATGTAATTATCAAGCGTATTTAGGGTAGTAAGATTACCAGTTCTTATCAAGCTGCCATTGTCAAGCTGTGCTAAACTAATTGTATTATTAGAAATATTTCCCAAATTGAAATCCCCAACCCTTGCTAGTAAATTAGCGTCTAATATTCTGCTTATTGATGTTGTGTTAGAAATATTCCCTAGATTAAAATCTCCAACTTTTGCCAATGTTGATGCGTTGTTTGCCAAATTGAATGCGCTTTCAACGGTCTGCACCAAATTATTTCCCTGCCTTATCTGCGTTGCATTAATAAAAGTTGCATTCAAAGAGCCGTAAGTTACTAAAGACCCAATAACAGTCAAAGTATCGGTTGGTGTTATCGTCCCAATTCCTACCTTTCCGGAATTTACTGCAAAATAAGAATTTCCGGTTATATTTATCGACGACGCATTTAGCGACCCGGAAATTCTAACATTTCCTATTACAACTAATCTGTCGCTCGGATTGCTCAGCCCCAATCCAAAATTTGCTGTTGAATCATTGAAATAAACATTGGTTCCTGAAGAATTGAATGGGGGGGTTACTGAGATTATTCCTGCCAATAAGCTTCCGTCTCCAACGAAAGATTTTGCAGTTATAGTTCCGTTAACATTTAAATTTCCTGTTACAGTAGAGAAGTTGAATGACTGCGTGCTTATTTCAATGGATGTTGTTCCGTTCCCAATAGTCAAATGCCCGTTAACGCTTAAATTATTTACAAAATAATTATTATTTGCATTCAGCCCCTCTGAAACATTTGACCTGAAAGAGTATGGCGATGAAGTCAGATTTATTCTCGGAGAGCTTTCCTGGTCTGTTCCGACAGTTATTCCCAAATAATACTGGTCGGCAAAGCTTAAGTTTACATTCGGCAATATCACGTCATAAACTCCGTTCGCATCTGTCGTTATGCTTGTGTTTCCCAATTCCCACAATTTGTTTCCTCCGGAAGAAGCGTCATAAATTGCAAAAGTGAAATTATTAGTTCCTGAAACAGACGCGCCGGCTAATGTTGTCAATTTTCCCTGCAAAGTAAGCGAATTCGGAACGGCAAATGCAAGCGATAAAGCCGAGATTAGGAATGCAGCTGATAAAATCAGCAGCTTGAAAGTTATTTTTTTATTGCTTATTTTCATTTTTCTTTTTTGCGCGGTTATTTGCGGTCCAGATGTTTGCGGGATTTTTGTTCAAAAGCTGCGCAATCTTTTTGTTGCGCATTTTCTTTATATCCTTAAGATAGGGGACAAGGGATTCCAGTATGCTCTTTTCAGAATTGAAAATGGACACAGGAACAGAAACTCCATCGCTGTTCACATCAAAGGGCCCGGGCATCTTTTTCACAGCCCTTCTGTAATTTGCCCATACGCTTCTTTCATCCCTCCCGATCAGCCCGGAAATTTCACGAAACCCCAGCTCATGGCTTTCCTTGAGAAACTTTGCAAGGGCTTCGGCAGGGCTTAATTTTCCGGAGAAAATTGCAACAGGCACGTGGATGGCATTTTCAGCGCCCCACATCCTGTAAATTTCCTCGTCGGAATAATTGTATTTCTGCCTGAGCCTTTCTGAAATCTGGCTGAACATGTCGACTAGGAACCTTTCTTCAGGATTGCCTAAATTAATTCCGGCGCTAAAGCCCTTTTTGTCTGCATCCATTTTATAACACTGTTTCTCTATTTTAATATACTAATTAGTATACTAATATATAAATCTTTGCTTTTATTGTAAAATGACAGAAAAACTACTGCTCCTGTGTTTTTTTGCCCCACACTTGTATCTTAATGGTGTAATTTAAGTTTAAATAATTTACAATATAGATAATAATTAGTCAAAAAGAAATTTCACTGCTCCTGTGTTATCTCTTTAAATCATGTTAAAAATTGATTAATCAAACCACTATCCTGTGTTAGAAAAACCTTAAAAATGATCAGAAAAACAAAAATATCCCAATATTTTAGTGCAACAAACCCCACTATATATAATAGGGACAACTCAGCCGGCATTCTGAGCCAAGCGTATGCTTGCTGTTAAGCCGCATCAAGGGGCTTTCAGTAAACAAGAGAAATATTTATATATTAGTTCTTATATACAGTTATATAAGATGGCAGAAACAACAATTTTACACAGCCCGACATTGGAGTCCGTGATTATGGTGGAAAAAGCTGTACAAAAATACAGCCAGGAATGCGGCAAATACCAGCTTTGGAAAAAATTGCCTAAGAAAATGATGTACCAAACGTTCCAAACAATCCTGCATTATTTGGAGAATTCCGGAAAAATAATTATTGACATAGATGGCTGTGTTATTTGGACATATAACCCGGAAAGAATCAGGAAACTGATTTCTGAAGGTGTTAAATTAAGATGAATAATAAGCCGATTTACGTTACTTTTGGAGATAAGAAAATTGAAAATGAGTTTGAAATTCTTAAGGAAGGCAAATTTGAAGACAAGCAGTTATATGACTTTATTGACCGGGCAATAAAAGATTTGAAAGTAAATCCAACCTGCGGGACAAAAATTTCCAAAAAATTATGGCCGAAAGAATACATAAAAAAATTTGGAATAACCAATTTATGGAAATATGATATGCCTAACGCTTGGAGATTGATTTACACAATCCAAACAAATGAGGTTATGATTTTAAATGTAATTCTTGAATGGTTCAGCCATAAGGAGTACGAAAGAAGATTCAAATATTGATGTTTAATTTTGCTGGCCAATTCCAATTGGATTACCCTCAGCTTATTTCATATCACCATCTTGTTAACCACAAAAACATTCAGAACCTTTTCTTCATTCGTAATTGCAATCAGGTCAAACTTATCTGCCGTGTATGTGACCTTGTACAGGTTTCCGCTTAATCCTTTGTACAAATACGGCATTTTCTGCATTTCATTCTGATCAACTTTTTTGGCTTCTACAGAATATTCTACATTTTGCAGGACAGACCTTACTTCATTATCCCTATTTGCAATGTCCAGGGCTTTTTGCAGCGGATTCATTTTCTCCACGCTCAGATTTTTAATATCATAATTCCCGCTCTTCGCGCATCCGGCTAGCAAAATCAGCAAAATAAAAAATATAATTTTGATTTTCATTCTGTCATCGCCTTTTTCTTTTGCCAGTTTTTACAATGCCTTTTGAGCTGCAGGAAGGGCAAATCAGCTTAATTTTATTCATGGAATTAAGCCTATCCTTTTTAGGTGTTTTCTGGCATTAGTCTTAAAGCTGTTTTGGGTGCCAAACATATTTTTGAAAATATCAGAGCTGCCATGCAGCTGGGCCTCAATTAATATTTTTTGCTGCTTGAAAAAGGAATTATCCTTTTTCAGCTTATTGGCGTACAGTTCAACATAGTCTAAATCTGTTCTTGGAATCATTTTATCTCATCCCTTATAATTGGCCCGTATTCTTTGAATTTCTTTTCACTGACTATTTCAGAAAAGAATATCCTGAGGTGTTTTGCATCTTCAATGTCTTTCTTTCCTCTTAAAATAATCTCTTTGTATAAAATTTCAAATTCCAAGGGGGGAATCTTAAATTCAAAATCCCTGATTTTTATTTTTTGGGGATGGCTGAATTCAAAGAATTTTGCTTTTTTTGTTTGGTTGAACGGAACCAGCTCTATGTTTGGGAAGATTTCATTGGTTTTTGCAAATCTTATGCTGTTTAGGTTTTCCATATATTCATAAACCTTTCCGGGATCATCTCCCTGATAGCACCAGAAATTATTTTTTTCTAATTCTTTGAAAAGGGCATTGAATTTTTTTTCTCCCATTGCCGGAATTAGAATATCAATATCTTCTGTGCCTCTTGTTCTGCCTGTGCATATGCTCACAAAGCCGCTTACCACCAAATAGTCTGTATGCCTTTTTAATGTGTCCAGAAATTTCTTGGCAAACAGGTCTAATTCTGTTAAATCTCTCTGGATGGCTATAGTGTCTTTTTCTAGAAGATACCCTTTTTTTGAGTTTGGCATAATCGGACGCAAGCTTGGAAAATATTTAAATGTTATGGTCATCAATCGAATATTGCTATTGAAAAGCTCGTTTTGGGCTGGATTTGGCCGGATGATGGGCAAACCGGCGGTTTGGGGAAAAAGGTTATTTCTCCCGAAATGGCTGGATTTCCGGGAATTAATGGGTGAGGTTTGTTATTGGGTGTTTATTTCACCATCACCAAATTCTTATTTGCAGATTTTTCATAAACAGTGTGCAAAGGGAAAAATTCAAAATAATTGTTTTCATCGAACCAAGCGCATTTGAAATAGTACAGGGGAAGGCTTAGTTTTCTTGACAATGCCAAAGCGTAAATTGTCAATTGTTCTGTTGGATTTTGATTTTCTGCTGAGGGCTTGTAATCTAAAATGTGAATCAAGTTGTTTCTTATTTGCAGAATGTCAATATGCCCCGTTATAGGAGTTTGGTAATAGCTTAATGGAAAACTGAATCCATTTTGATTTCTGTAATAGCCTGCATCCCAGTTTGTGAGATAAACCGGAACTTCTGCTGCAATTGTAGTAGAGTCATTGATTAAGAAGAAATCCTGAATTGTCTGATGCCTGCCTTTGTTAGAATTTGATAGATTTAATGCCAGCTTAGCTAATTCATTGGCTTGGTTTTGTTTTTGTATTTGATTTATATTTAAGTGGCTGAATTTTATTTGCGATGCTCTTTGGCTGTTTGAGTTATTTTTATTGTAAGTAAAAATATGGTGCGGGAAATCCTTTGAGTTGATTTTTTTCAAGTAATCCCTTAATGAATTGAACTTTGGATTTTCTTTTGTTAAAATTTCTAATTTCGCTTTATGATATTTGAAAGTGTATGGCTGGATGTGGCTTAATGGCTTTTTTTGGATTATGTTCTTTGGATTGTGAAGGTCAATAGATTGTTTTCTTAGCCTTGCGAAAGTGCAGATTTCCCTGTATTCATTAATCCATGAGGAGATTGTTGAAATTGGGATTTTTACTTTTTCAGATTTTTCTAATTTTATTTGGGTTTGCTTTAAGTTGTGTCCGAGATTGTAGGCGGAGATGGATTTAAGGATAAGGCTTATTGGGTAGGTTTTGTTTTGCTGAGTTATTACACTAAACCTCTTATTGCAGGATTTACATAGGTAAACCTGTATTTGCTGGAGCCTGGTCTTTCTTTTGCCGTACTTTATAGCTGGCTTATTGCACAGGGGGCATTCTGGCTTTTTCATTTCAACACTTCATCATTTTAGGCGAAAAATTTATATAATCCCTTGCCTGCAAAATACCTATGGAATCCGAAACTAAATCTGAGCTGGAAAATATAAAGAGGCAGCTGTCTTTGCTTGCAGAGAGGCAGGAACACTTGGAGGATGCGCTGCTTTCTGCAGAGGATGATATAGCCATAAAGGAAGCAAGGGAAGACCTCAAGAGCAGCCGTACCATAAAACTCTCTGACCTAAAAAAGAAGCTGGGCATGTGAGCATGTTCTCTATTGAGTTCTCCAGGAAGGCTGAGAAAGCTATAGAAGGGCTGCCTAAAGAAACCTCCAAAAGAATTATTTCTGCTATTGAAAGCTTGCAACAGGAGCCCTTCCCCAGAGGGGCCATCAGGCTCAAAGGGGAATCCAATATGTATCGGGTAAGGGTTGGTGATTACAGGGTGCTTTATGAGGTTTATACTGACAAAAAGATTGTGCTTATTGCCAATGTTGACAAGCGCTCCAGAGTTTATGACTTTTGATTCCAGAGAAAATTCATTGAATTTTCCGGACCGCAAAAATCGAAGGTTTTTGTTGGTTTTCATTATTCGCCGCTTTTTTTGAAATTTTTCCACCTCTACTTTGGAAAATTGCGCCACTTGCATTTTGGAATTAATTACCACTCGGATTCTGGAAAGATTTGTGAGTGGGTTGACGGGTTTTCATTGTATTTTGCCTGGTTTTTTCGATTATTTTTTGTGTTGGGGCTATAGCTCCTGAAATGGCCGGATTTCCGGGAATGAAGGGTGCAATTGGAAGATGGGTGTAGCCGGAGCCGCAGTATCCGCTAGAAATGTTTTAAACACGCCACCGCCGGGACTCTCATCCTGATTCAGAATTTGAACCCGGACGTCTGGTTGGACATCTGCTCTTGAGGCAGACGCTCTGCCTGATTGAGCGACGGTGGCGCTGTCGAGTAAATAAATAGGATAGTATTTAATCTTCGGCATATTTATATATAAGCTCATCCCTAGTATTTCT
>JBBSWR010000039.1:0-2511 GCA_038046185.1 Nanobdellota archaeon | reverse complement strand
AATATTAATGATTTTAATTCTTCTTTTGTGGGCTTTCTTTTCGTCACAACTTTTAGATTTTTTTTATCCAGACTAATCGGCGGCTCGCTTTGAACCAGCAGCCCGCCTGTAACTCTCCTTAAATCCAGCTTGGCTTCCGGCTTTTTGACAGGGCCTGTTTCAAGCAGCCTAAGGTTTTTCTTTTCTTTCAGGATTTCCAATGCGTCTTTGTCAAATTTCGGGCAGATAACCGCTTCAATAAACAGCGGCTTCATGTATTTTGCAGTTTCGAGACTGCAGTTCCTGTTCAATGCAACGATGCACCCGAATGCGGATTTTGGATCTGCTTCGTGCGCTTTTTTGTAGGCATCTTCTATTTTTTCAGCAGACGCAACCCCACTAGGGTTGGTATGTTTTATAACCGCGGCAGTTGGCGTGTCAAATTCCCTGATAAGCTCGAATGCAGCATCAACATCAAGGATGTTGTTGAATGATAGTTCCTTTCCCTGCAGCTGCTTTGCGCTCGAAACACTGCATATATTCGGAATGTAATCGCCGTAAAATGCAGCGGACTGGTGAGGATTTTCCCCATATCTCAAATTTTGTTTTTTCTTAAATGTGAAATTGATTACGTCTGAAAACTTATCGCCGGTTAAATTGTTCAGATGCCTGCTTATTATCGTGTCGTATCTTGCGGTGTGAGAGAATGCCTTGGCAGCCAGCTTAAGCCGGTCTTCGGAGCTAAAACCACCTTTTTTTATTTTTTCTATGGCTTTGTGATAATCAGCAGGGTCGACGATAACAATAGCATTTTCATTGTTCTTTGCAGCGGCCCTTACCAATGAAGGCCCGCCAATGTCAATATTTTCAATTGCGTCATCTAATTTTTTGCTTTTTTTTATTGTTTCTTCAAACGGATAGAAGTTCACAACAACCAAATCAATGGTATCTATTTTTTGTTTTTTTAATTCACTCATATGGTTTTTATTTTTTCTGTCTGCAAGTATTCCGCCGAAAATTTTTGGATGCAGAGATTTTAAGCGGCCGTCAAGCATCTCGGGGAATTTTGTGACATCAGAAACGGAAACGACTTTTATTTTATTTTGGCTTAGCAGTTTTGCCGTGTTGCCCGTTGAAATTATTTTAATTCCCAGCCTATTGAGCTCCCTTGCGAACTCTATTACTCCTTCCTTGTTTGAAACAGATATTAATGCCGCCTTAACCATTTTTTATTTTATCTCCGATAATTTTTGATGCTGATGTTATTCTATTCATGCTTTTTCTGTGTATATTTTTTGTGTAGTCAGTCGCTCTTTTGGGGAATTTCCTTGCGTGGTGATACGTGTCCTTAACCGTTTTCCTTACGTGATGGTGGAGTCTTGCGTGCATTGCCTTCACAGCGCCCCAGCCGACCATAAATACTCCAATGAATGTCAGAATCCAGCTGAAAGTATATAAAGATAATCCCGTTATTAGGGAGATTGGCTCGTAAAATTTTGAGATAATGATTGCTTTGCTGTAAAATCCTAGAACGAAACTTATTATTATGAGCATGAATGCAATTATAATCTTCTTATCCTGATACCATTTTATTGCCCTTTCTTGGATTGTGCTCATTTTATTATGACTTTATTTTTTTCAACTTTTATTTTTCCTCTTTCAAATAAATCAACTGCTTGTACTATAATCTCCTGCTCCGCTTTCTGCACTTTTTCTTTTAATGAATCAACCGTTTCGTTTTCTTCTATTTTTACTTCTTTTTGCATGATTATCGGGCCGGTATCAGTGCCTTCATCAACGAAATGCAGCGTCGCTCCAGTAATTTTTTCCCCGTTCCTTAAGACTTCAGCATGGACTTCTCTGTCCATTCCCGGATACTTGGGCAATAAGCTTGGGTGGATGTTCATTATCCTGTTTCTGTATTTGTTTACAAACCACGGGCTTAAAAATTTCAAATAGCCAATAAGCAGAATCAGGCCCACTTTATTGTCTTCCAAAATGTTCGAGACTTCCTTGTCAAATGATTCTCTTTGCTTTTCCTTGCTCATGTAAGAATATTTTTTTATGTCAATGAAGAATGCATTTATATCCTGCTTTTTAGCCCTTTCAAGCGCGTAAGCGTCTTTTTTGTTGGAAATCAAAACAGAAATCTCCGCGTTTAGTTTTTTGGAGTTTATAGCATCAATTACAGCCTGCAAATCCGTTGCTCTTGTCGACGCTAAAACACCAATTTTAAGCATAACGCACCCCTGTTTTTGAGATAGGATGATAATATTTAAAGGTTTGGGTTTGTTATTGAAGATTATTTTCGATATGGAAAGAATAGTTAATTAGCTGGAAAAGTTCGCCATAACGGTGTTATATGCCCATTTCTTACTGCCCTGCTCCACTTTATTTCGCATTTTCTAGATGATAATTTGCAAATCCATACAAAGAATTTCCAAATAAAAATTTCAACAACAACAAAGGGTTCAAATACGGGTTTTCTTGGTGAAAACCCTATTCGCAAAGGAAAAATCCGAACTTCGTAAC
>JBBSWR010000038.1:0-8466 GCA_038046185.1 Nanobdellota archaeon | reverse complement strand
TTGATTCAAAAGATGCCGAGGCAATCACGTTAAAAGCAAAAATAAAGACATTGCAATAAATATTATTTAATTTTAAATTTGTGTGTTTCACTAAGAAATTGCTTAATTAAGTTTTGGGTGGACATTAGGTTTTTAATAAATATAAATTGATAATAATCCAAACGCCCCCTTAATAAAAAATAAAATCTTCAAATAATTATTAATAAAATGCCGGATAAAATCATCGATTCATATGCGCTGAACGTAAACGATATAGTTGTTGATGTGTCAATCGTGCAGAAAGAGGAAGAACCTGTTCCGCTGTACATAATTTCAATCACCAACATAAGCGATACGACAAAAATAATTCTCGAGAAAATAAGGGATGAATTTGTTGCGCAGGAAACAAAAACGCTGGATGAAGATACAAATGTAGGCGATGTTCAGGAGCAGTTTAAAGGCAAAATTCTGAAGCTCCTTGCAAAATATTTTCCGAACGCCGACAAAAAAACAATTGACATGCTGATAAATTATATTCTCCAGCAGAATATTGGGCTGGGAAATATAGACCTGCTCCTCAAGGATATTAACCTGGAAGAAATAGTGGTTAACAATGCAAGAGATCCAATCTGGGTTTACCACAGGAGGCATGGCTGGCTGAAGACAAATGTGTTTATGCCAAACGAAGCAAGGATAAGGCATTACTCGACGATAATCGGAAGGGATGTGGGAAAAGAGATAACTCTGCTTAACCCGCTGATGGATGCCCACCTCAAGACTGGCGACAGGGTAAATGCAACACTATCCCCAATTTCATCAAAAGGAAACACGCTTACAATTAGGAAATTTGCAGCAAAGCCGTGGACTATATCTGATTTTATAAGAGAGAAAACAATTTCTTATGAAGGGGCTGCATTTCTATGGACTGCCGTGCAGAATGAATTGTCCATACTGGTTTCAGGGGGGACTGCATCCGGGAAGACAAGCATGCTTAATGCAATCGCAAATTTCTTTCCATCCAACCAGAGAATAATCTCAATTGAAGACACAAGGGAATTAATGCTTCCAAAGCTCCTGCACTGGGTCCCCATGGAAACAAGGCTCTCAAATCCCGAGGGAAAGGGCGGAATTGAAATGCTTGACTTGATTGTCAATTCCTTAAGGATGAGGCCTGACAGGATAATTGTCGGCGAGATTAGAAGAAAAAAGGAGGCCGAAGTTCTCTTCGAGGCAATGCACACCGGCCATTCAGTTTATGGCACTCTTCACGCAAATAATGCGCGGGAAACAATAAACAGGCTGACGAGCCCGCCGATTGATTTGCCGAAGCAGGTTTTGTCGGGGCTTTCATTGATTGTTGTCCAGCATATCAATAGAAGGATAGGAAGAAGAAGGACGCTCCAAATTGCGGAAGTTACGCAGGCCGGGGATGCGAAAGTGATTATGCAGCTGAATCCCGTAAAGGACGAGCTTGAGCTCATCAGCGAGCCGGAAGCCGTATTAGACACACTTGGGCTTTACACCGGGCTTTTAAAGCAGGATATTTATTTGGATATGCAGGCAAAGATTGAAATCTTAAAATGGATGGTAAAAAAGAATGTCAGTGATATAAACAAGATTGGCATGCTGATGTCAAGATACTACCGCAACAAGCCGCTCATGAGTTTAAAAGGTGTTTAAAATAGCCTTCGTAAACAGAGTTGCTTCATTTTTTCCCGGGCTGAAGCGGGACCTTAGGATGGCGCACGTCCATTATTCTCCTTTAGAATATGTTGACAAAAATCTTAAAACAACTTTTATTTTTGCCCCTCTTTTCACTGTACTTTTTTTTTTCATCCTTAAAAAAGCAAATCTTTCATTTTTTTTGCTTGTGCCTGCGTTCCTAATTCTGTTTATTCTTATTTTTCAGTTTTCTATAATAAGCATAAAATCCAAAATAAAAAAAAGGGAAAAAGAAATAGACATGGAAGTTCTCTTTGTGGGAAGATACATGCTCGTGAAATTATATTCGGGAAGGCCTTTGCTGAATGCCCTGATAGAAACCTCGGAAAGCAGGGGAATTGCCGCAAAATACATAAAAGAAATTGTTGATGACATAGACACGGGCAGCACAATAGAAGATGCGTTGAGAAATGCAATGATATACTCCCCTTCTAAAAAATTGAGGAAAATATTGTTCCACATAAACAATGCGCTTAAACTTGGAATTGACGTCACAGGCCCTCTCGAGTCGGTGCTTGAAGGGATAACCAAAGAGGACTCGCTTGAAATCAAAAAATACGGCAAGAAGCTGAACACGCTGGTTATATTTTATATGCTTGGCGCAGTCATCATGCCGTCCCTTGGAGTGTCAATTTTTATAGTCATATCAAGCTTCATAAGTTTTCCAATAGGCCTAAGTGGGCTTTTGCTGTTTGTATTTTTCATAGTGATAATTGAATTTATTTTCATAGCTTTGTTCAGATCCATAAGGCCGACGGTGAATCTTTAATGTCGAAAATGATACATTTTCGAGCATGATCAAATGTCGAAAACTGCAAGTTTTCGAGCACCCCGAAAATCTTTGATTTTCGATGAATCAGTGATAAATTATGCAAAAAGCGAAAGAAAAAATAAAATTTAAAGGTGATTACTTGAAAATAATATTTTCAAGTTCCCAAAAAAATTATAATTTTTTGAGGATTTGACATGGCTTTCAAGATAATATTTTTGGAAGAGTTTGGAAAAGCATTTGTGCCTAAAAAAGCAATTCCTAATTTAAAAAGCTACATGCTTAAAGCTGGCTTTGCCGAGGTTCCTTACAAACTCTTCGGAATGCTTTTTTATATCTCCGCTTTCATAACCACGCTTATATTTATCATATTTATATTCCCATATATCAGCGCCAGGAAATACTCAGTTTTGCTGGTTTATCTGTATTCTTTCAGCAGCTGGTTTGTCGTGCAGCTGTTTTTTGCGGCATTTTTTATAATGGTAGTTTATTTTTATCTTGATTTAAGAATATACCATAGAACCAGATTAATGGAAGAGCAGCTCCCTGATTTTCTGGAAGTGTTATCTGCAAACCTAAAGGGAGGCATGACATTTGAGAGGGCACTGTGGGGAGCAATAAATCCCAGATTTAGAGTGCTGTCAAACGAGATGGCAAGGACATCCAAAAAAGTCATGACGGGATATGATTTGGGCAAAGCGCTGATTGAATTGGGTGACAATTATGATTCATTGATGCTTAAAAGAACAATAGACTTGATTATAAGCGAAGTCGAGAGCGGGGGAAATGTAGCCGAGCTGATAGACAGGCTGGTTGATAATCTGAAAGAGACAAAAGAATTAAAGGACGAGATGGCTGCGTCTGCGATTGCTTACATGATCTTTATTTCCATAATTGTTATTGTGATAAGCCCCCTTCTTTTTGCTTTGTCTTTTCACCTTCTAAAAGTGCTTGTAGGTTTTGTGAATAAGCTCGCAGCCACAACGCAAAATGTCCGCGCGCTGCCGTTTGTGTTCTCGAAGATAAGTGTCAATATCGAGGATTTCAGGAAATTCTCAATGATTGCCCTGTTTGTCATATCATTATTTTCATCATTGATTGTTGCAATAGTTGAAAAAGGCCAGATAAAGGCAGGCATAAAATATATTCCGATTTATGTCATTGGGTCAACATTCTTTTATTTTATATTCATGAAAGTTCTTGGCTCGGTTTTAGGCGGGATAGTCTGAAAAGCAGGTTATAGAGAGTTTTGAAATACATAATTTTTGTCAAAACTCCCTAAGAGAACTTTGAATCAGATATATAAAACCGAGGGGTTATTCAAAGTTCTCTATAATCTTTAGATAAGAGGTTTGGCAGGTAAAGGCAAGTTAAGTGTGCTGGAACATTGACAAGTCTGGAGCTGCCATCAAATGCGAAGCTTATCTAATGGCAAATCAGGCATTTTTCGGAGTTCCAGAGAGAAAAATGCAATCAAAAAATAAATACAAAACTGAGCGATGGCAGCCGAACGGAGTGAGAGACTTGTCAATGAAATTTTTCCCACTTAACTTGTGATTGCCGGTTGGGCAAAAACTTTATATAGTGCTGAATATTCCAAAAATTAACAATCGTTAAGTTGAGGTGGTTTTCATGGGTTTGGAAAAAATTGTAAAGGCAGTTGCTGGCGGGTTGGTAGGGTATGCTGCGGCCTCACTTATAGTTCCATATTATACGGCATACGCAACAGCAGCAAGAGTTATCGGATCAGGAGTGGGAATTTATGCAGGAGCAGCATACGGCTCTCCCAAAAAATCTGCTCACGGCAAGCCGGCACACTAATGATTTTAAATGATAGACTCATTCTTAATCACATCAAGGGAAACTTTGGAGGCAGGATTAGTTGTAGGGATTGTTCTCGCTTATCTTAATAAAACAAATAACCGGAATTACAAAAAAACAGTTTATTACGCGATTGCATTCGGAATTCTTGCAAGCATTTTGGCTGCCTTTGCATTTACTTTCTTCGCAGGAGAATTTAAAGGAGCTTCTGAACAGATTTTTGAAGGAGTCACAATGCTGATTGGAGCGTTTCTCTTGACAACAATGGTCCTATGGATGATGCAGCAAAGGTACATTTCAAAAGCGATTGAATCAAAAGTCCAAGTGCACTTAACTAATCCTGTATCTTGGATATCTAATCTTGGAATTTTTATGGTTATCTTCATCGCAATTATCAGGGAAGGAGTTGAGACAGTTGTTTTCCTAAATGCGCTGAACTATCAAAGCGGAATTAGTTTTTTAGGCGGCGCGCTGGGGGTTATTGCGGCAGTTGCTGTAGGCTATATTTTCTTTATAAGCACAAAAAAAATAAACTTGAAAAAATTGTTTAATGTAAGCAGCATTTTATTGATATTATTCGCAGCAGGATTGGTTTTGCACGGCACGCATGAATTTGTTGAATCAGGAATCTTGCCCGGCATAATCAGCCCTCTTTTTAATATTGGGCATATTTTGAGCGATGAAAGCGCTGTCGGAAGCTTCCTTAAAGGATTATTCGGGTACGTTTCAGATCCAAGCCTGATAGAAGTAATGGCTTATTTTACATACCTTGGAATCATATTAATTTTATACATGAAAATAAAAAATTCCAGAAAAGCAATTGAGCATAAAATACATTTAGATAAGCTCAAGGTCAAATAAAAATTTAAAATTCTTAAGTTGACTTGAAAATCTTCTGCATCAGCAGCGCATCCTCTTCTATGTTCGGGCTTTCAGAGATGACAACGCCATTTACTTTAAAATCTTTCAGAGCTTTTAGTAATTCTTTATATTTAAGGTCGGATTCCTGCAAAGTAAGGTGGTGTTTTTCTCCTTTCGGGCCGTATGCAATTCCCGTTATATGAATATGCATATTATCAAGCCCCCTTTTCCCAAGCGTTTTTTCAATTTTTTCCAGAATGCTGCAAAATTCAGAATAAGAATTGTATTTGCCATTTGTTCTTGCGTGAAAATGCGCGAAATCAACGCAAGGCATGACATTGTCAAACTCCTCACTCAACTGCAGAATTTCATCCACATTTCCAAATTGGGTTTCCTTTCCGGTTGTTTCAGGCCTTATCCAGACATTGTTATTTTCTTTTTTTAAATGTGAAATTATTTCTTTTATGTTATTTTTAATTGTATCATAAACTTTTTTAGAATCCATTCCCATGTAAAAACCTGCGTGAAATGCAACGCTGCAGCCGCCGCATAAGCTTAAAATTCTCGCGGAATTTACTATCCTGTCAATGCTCGCCTTAACTTTTGCTTTTTCTGCAGAATTAAGGTTGATGTAATAAGGTGCATGGCAGGTCAGGATAATATTATTATCTTCTGCAGCTTTTTTTATTTCCGGAGCTTTTTCTTTTGAAATATTGATGCTGTGCACAAACTCCAGTTCCATGCAGCCCAATCCAAGCTTTCTTACGTGATTTATTCCATCCAGAGTTGTTCTTGGGTTCGTGCTTAAAGGAATGCCTGCAGTGCCGAATAAGAGGTCTTTCATCCAATAGGATGAGAATAGCATATTTTTAAGTCTTTTGAATAAAATGATAGATAACCAAAATAAAAAAAATAAAGATAATATAAAGAAAACAAAAATTAGTTTTATCTCGAACTGTCAGACTGCCTTTCTATTTCCTGTTTTTTAGCGATTGCATTTGACGCGCTGCTCATCTTGTAGGCGCCTATAATCTCGTCTGCCAAAGTGCCGACAATCGATTTCTTTGTGTTGGCGCTCCTTTGGTATGCGCCCTGAGTCATGTGCCTCAAAACCAAATCAACTCTTCTCTGGGGCGAGCATTCAAGTGCCTTTGGGTATCTGGCTCCGCCGTATTCAATTGTGATTATTTCCTCGCGCTGCGCGGCATTCTCAACAGCCTTGACGAAAACCTTGATTGGGTTTTCTTTTGTTGTCTTTTCAATCTGCTTGAAAGCCTCTTCCACAATGTTGTAAGAAGTAGGGGCTTTTCCCGTAATGTGGCCGCTTGTCCTGTAATGCTTCTTGCTTTTATGCCCGGGCACCATCAGCTTGTTTATCAGCCTTTCAACAATAAAAGTCTTGCTCTTGTGGAACTTGCTTCCTGCGTATCTTGCCCCGGTCTTCGGAACAATCCTTGCATTTAGAGTTACATACGGCTGCAGTCCGGGGTCATCTACCTTGATGCCTTCCATGCTCCATTTGTTAAAAGCTTTTATTTCTGACATTTTAGTTTGTTGATTTTATTTTTTTATTTTAAATTTTTAATTGTGATAAAAAATTTTAATTAGTTACTTTCTAGCTTTTTCTATTCTTCCTTTTAATAATGCATCCAAACTTTGGTCGTTAACCTTGATTACCTGCCACCTGACTCCGGGGATGTCTCCTTTCGAGCCGCCCATTGCGCCGCCGATGCACTCGATGATTACTTCATCATGCTCGTCAATCATTTTTGTTGCGCCGTCTCTTGGGCAGAACGCAGTTACCTGCCTTCCGTTTTTAATAAGCTGGACACGGACGCATTTTCTCATTCCCGAGTTTGGCTGCTTTGCCTCAAGCTGGACTTTCTCGAGCACAATTCCTTTTGCCTGCGATGCCCCTTCCAGCGGGTCTGAGCGCTCCTTTAATCTTAAAGTTCTTTGAATGTAAGTCCTATAGTGCCATCTGCCAAAATTCCTTCTTGCCTTTAATTTCTTCCCTGCGAACAGCCCTTTTGATTTTTTTGCCATTGGACTTAGTATTTTTGCCTGATTTTTAAATGTATCGCAGACGTCGAGGTCTGCGGAACATTTAAATTAGAAAATTTTTAATTTTCTTTATTTAAAAGTTATGGTTCAAATGTTATAGTTATTACGTTCTTATATTATTTTAATTTCTTTGACGTCAAAATATCTTTTTGCAATGTCATTGAGCTGTTTCAGGCTCTGGTGGTTCCTTCCTATGAGCATTGCCCTTGTGTTGGAGTCTTTGCCGTTGACTGTTACTGTGCCGCCATCATTTTTTATTTCAGCAACTTCCACCGGATAAACGAAGTTTCTCACGAACTGCAAAACGTCGCCGCTGAATTCAACAACTTTTATTCTTTTTTTCAGCGCGCTTTCCAGCCTTTTTATATTGGCTCCGCCCTTTCCGATGGCTTTGCCCATCTCATTTTCTTCAACTATAAATGTCAGATTGTCGCCGGCAATGCAGTCTTTTACGCCGGCGCCGGTCATCGACTCGAAAAGAGTTATCAGCTTTATCAGCTCAGAATCATACTTAATCCTGTTCACTTACTTGCACCTTTAACTATTGCCAATACAGATATAGAAAAAGGCTTTTTGCATATTATTCCAAGCTCGTCATTCGGAAAATCAAGCTTGTGAACTTCCGTTCCTGTCAGTCCGGCATAGTAAGTTATGTCCTTCTCGATTCCTGCAGGGCAGTTTGAGCTCAGCATTATCTTCTCAACCTTGCCGAGCCTCAGGCTTTTAACGGCCTTCTCAGTGCCAAGTATCACATTACCCGCCTTGACAATTTTCTTCAATTCAGCCGAGGTTATTTTCGCCATTTTAATTATTGAATTTTATTTTTTGTTATTTGATTTTTTTAATCTAAATCTTTAGGTTGATTTTCTATTTTTTAATTGTTAATGAATTTAATTTATTAGCCAGTTACACTTATTTTTCTTTCGCTTTCTCTTTTGAAGGCTGCTTCACCGACAGGCTCGGCAGTCCGGTTCCTATCGGAACAGGCTGGTTTATCATGACATTCTCTATAACCGAATCCAAAGCATCAATTTCCCCGACGAGAGCCGCATTGATTATATGCTTGATTGGGGTTTCAAATGACGCTCTTGCAAGAACGCTTGATTTGTCACTCACGACACCGTATCTTGTGATTCCCTTCAACGTTCCGCTCACGCACATCGTGTCTGCCACAAGCATAATGTGTCTTACATCGACATTCAGCCCCTGGCTTTCTATGACTTTGAAAATCTCATTGATGATAGACTGCC
>JBBSWR010000037.1:0-8218 GCA_038046185.1 Nanobdellota archaeon | reverse complement strand
GTTGGTTAAGACCCTGCCTTCTACGTTGTGGGGGGCAGGTGGAGGAGCTTTAACTAGCATTGGCAAAAGAATTAAATAAACTGACATAAATAAAATTAGGACATACATTTTCAAGCTAAACCTCTTTTTTATTCTTAATATCATCTTCTCTTATATTTAATTTTTATTAAAATTACCAATGAGATTATTAAAATAAAGGGCATAATTATTAAAAATGAAAAATCTGATAATATTGCAAATATGATATTTTCAGTAATTGCTGTAAAGCTCGTATTTTTTGAATTAAGCATAAAGTCTAGATTATCTATATTTTTAAGTGTTGTGATAAATTCTTTGTTAATATCAGCTATCTTTATTTTTATTAAATCTCCTTCTTTGCCGTATACTAAAGCATAATAAGCTCCTTCGTAGGGTCCCATGCCAGTTTCACCAACAATAATTTCAGAAGTATTAATATTTTGAATACTAAACTTAGTTCCTTGGGGCACTTGCCTGAATTTTCCAAACTTGTAAATTATTCCGGAAATCCTATAAGGAACATCAATTTTTGATATTTTGGGGTTCAATATGCTCTTAAGCTCAACACCTTCCTTAACACTAACAGCAAAGTAAGAAAAACCCGGAGTTTCAGCAAGATAATTAACAAGCTTGTCATCTTTGCTGACATTATTAGTTATAAGGTCTTGCCATCCTTCTTTTGTATGCCTGGTTAATACAATATCATCATACTTTATTTGATTATCATTTAGCCATTTTAAATCAACTGAAAAGCTTATTACAGTTTCTCCTATATCTTCTTGATTAATGTTCTCTATTTTAAAGTACTTATAAACTCTCTTAGATATTCTGTCAACATCTTTTGGCCTTTCATCAAGTTCTTCTATCTTAATTAGGGAATTTGAAGTTTTAGTTTTTATTCCAACTGCTGAGAATTTTTCTTGTTCCACTTCTTGTGTTGATGGCAGCACCAAAACACCGTTGTTGCCTCTACCGCTACCTCTGCCAGAAGAACTGCTAGATTCTTTAGATTCTTCTGAAGCAAAAACGGCAATAACAAATTCTTGCTTATTTGTTAGATTGCCGTCGCTAACCTCTACAATAATAATATGATTTCCTTGCTGATTGCCTTTCGGATTCCATTCAATCCGCCCAGTAGCTCTGTTTATTCCCATGCCATCCGGATAAGCTGCCAAATTATATTCCAGCAAGTCATTATCAACATCATAAGCATCAACATCATAAGTATAAGTTTTTCCAACCTTTGCTTCTGTGATTGGTGTTGAGTTTATTATAGGCTTGTCATTTACATTTTCAACCAATAAAGCAAAAGGCTGCAGCACAAATCCATTATCATCTGAAACTTTTACTGTTATATTATGAATGCCAACATCATTATTGCTTGGCAGCCATGTTATATTACCATTAATTTTATTTATTTTCATGCCAGCAGGGTAATCAACTAAAGAGTAATTTAAGGTATCATTATCAACATCATAAGCCTCAACATCATAATTGTAAAGCTCATCTTGAATAGCCTTTGTAACTGGTAATGAACTAATTACAGGCAAATCGTTTACATTGGCTACATTTATCATAAATTCTTGCCTATCTGTTAAATTACCATCGCTAACTTCAACAATAACATGATTTATTCCTATTTGGCTATTTTTAGGCGTCCAATTTATTAATCCAGTTAGCTCATTTATTATCATTCCATCTGGTTTTTCTATCAGAGAATAAATTAAAATATCATTGTCGTCGTCAATTGCATCAACATCATAGAAATAATTTACATCTTGTGTTGCATTAACAACAGGTATTGATATTATAATTGGCGCATCATTGACATTTTGTACCTCTATATTGAAGGATTGGTTAACTTCGAATATGCCATCAGAAACCTGTGCAATAATACTATGATTTCCTACATCTTTGTTTAATGGTGTCCATGTTATTAAGCCTGAAGATTTGTCAATGCTCATTCCTAATGGGTACTTTAATAATGAGTATTCCAATAAATCATCATTTTCATCAAATGCTTCTATTTGGTAAGTATAAAGCTCATCCTCAATTGCATTAGTTATAGGTTGAGAAGTTATGTTTGGAGCAATTGGCGGAAATGTCATATTGAGTAGTAAATTTACATTACGCATTACTCCGATTAACGTTAAAGTTGCATTCACTTGATTATATTTATTCCAAGCTTTTATTACAATAATGTCACCGTCGTTGCCCTTTAAGGAAACTGAGTACCTTCCAGAGCTTCCATAACCTGTTTTACCATAAATTATTTGACCGTTACTTATGTCATGAACATAAAAATCGGTGCCGCTTCTTACCTGAGTTATTCCGTCAAGCTCATAAATAATTCCGTCAACACCACGCGGGACAGGGATCGCGTTTGTTATATTTAATAAAAATAAAAATATCAGTATTAGGATGGGCGTCTGCCTGTAAAATTTAATTAACAATGATTTTTTATTTAATCTTAGATTCATCTTAATTTTTCTCCGTATTTGGCTTATGCGCCCAAGTTGCATTATTGATAACCTCAAAATAATAACCCCTGGTAGGGTCTAAAGCTGTAAAGTCGCGGTTATTTGCAGAGGGAAACCATCCCCAGTCACTGCCGCTAACGACAAAATGAGTAGTAACTTCAAATTTATCTGTAACTGGATTGTACCTGTCAATAGTTTTCACAGAGTTTATAGGGTTGACAGCAACCGGATACGATGGCTGATAATTTGTTGGAAGCTTTGAGGAATTTGGAGAGTACCAACCGACGACTTGCCAGGCAGGTGTCATATTGTTTGACAAGTTTGTTGTTATGTTGCTTGTCGGCACTTCTCCAACAAAAGTTAAGTTACAAGTTTGGTTTACCTCAGCCCAATAGCCTCTTCCAGCTTCCAAACTTGTAAAGTTTTCACTTCCAGCAGCCGGAATCCATGCAGAGCCATTGTAATCTGTTCTTTTAAATTCGCCAATTGTAGCATTATAGAACCATAATGATTTTATACAGTTAAGAGGTTTTACACGTAAATCAGAGCCGTTGTTGCTTCCGTTATTTAATATGAAGTTTGTTACATTTAAAGGGAGACTTATCAAATTCCAATCGGTTACTGCATTAGAGTTATTTATCAGCTCAAATTCGTATTTGCCAACTGTTTTGATTGTTGTCTTATTAACAGAGCCTTTTACTGCAGCAATTTTATAGAATCTTTGGCTTTTGTTAGCAGCATTGTAATCTGTATAATTTGTGTGTGTTATTCCTGAAACATTTGCTATGCTACTAAAAGTATCAGTAAAATTATCAATTATATAAATACTATAAGATTCAGCATAACTTACAGAATTCCAGCTCAAGTTTATGCTTTCATTGTCACTAGCTAAAGTTATATTGAAAATGATTGGACCTTTAATAACAGTGAAATTTCTTGTTATGCTTGTGTTTGTGTTATTGGCATCGTCAATGCAGGTAATGTTCCAAAAGTTCGCACCTTCTAATAGACCAGCGACTGTAAGATTTGTTGGTTGATTATCTAAGCTGCTTATGTTTGTTGCATTAACAAACTTATTTATTGTCACATTACATGTTAAGTTTCCATCAATTCTGTCATCAGCTGTCCAATTGAAATTAATTATATCTTCAGAGCTATTGAAATCATTCATCGGGAAATTTAAGGTTATAATCGGCGGAGTTAAATCAGGCCCAACTTCAAATGTTCTGCCCCCATAACCATTAAAGTAATTTGGATTTTGTGCTAAGAAAACTGCTGAGTAATTTCCAAATTGCTTGTTAGCTGTGCTAAAATTAAATATATAAATACCGTCTGCACCAGTCACATTTATATTTCTTTCAATGAATTCCTCCTCCCTGTTGTTGGTTATATTTGGTTCTACAAGCACTTTTCTTCTTACACTTATGTTGTCCCATCTTCCTATTGTCTGGAATTCACCAATACCAAAACCACCTTGGCTTGTTATTCTATTTGTTGCTGAATCGTTATAGCTCAGTAATAAGCTGCCATTAACATATGCCTTCAAGAACACTGTCGAGTCATTGCTGTAAGTTTCCAATGTAAGTCTATACCATACATCCTGTGTTGTAAACACATCTGTTGATGTTACCAAAGAAGTTTTAACATTATCATTGTGTCTAGCAAGAGTCGAACTTCCTATATTATTAGGTATGTAGAAATAATAATATGTGTCGCTATTAATCCTGCTTGCTATTTCAAGCCTGTCTTCTAAACCTACTCTGGCATCATAGTAGTGATAAACTTCAACTATCGCGTCATCAACATTAATGTAACGCCTCATTGATTTTCCTTTTGCAGAGGTGGATGTATGATTTACCCATTGGTTTTGAATGTTATATTCTATTATTGAGTTAGCATCTTCTGTTGTAAAGCTAGTTTCCTCAAAGTCTTTTGTAAGGTTGTAAATGTTTATTGTGTTTGAGTCAAATCCTTCATAATAAAAGTAAACATTTGATTTATTTTCTGGCGGATTTGCTGCTGTATCATTGCCATAATAAACATAATACCTTAAATCTGATGCATTGACGCTTATTGGCTCTTTAGTTTTGAACCATATGCTTGTTGCTTGTTCATTTATTCCGAATACTAATCTATCAAGTTCTGTCCAGTTTCCTGTTGCATTATTCCAGAAAGCTATCCTTAAATCATCACCATCAGTTTGCATCTTGCCTTCTGAAATTGATTTTAAAGTGTTTATTGTATGATTTATGGTATAGTTAGCAGGCAAAATTCTTGAGTAATTGTTTGTTAAATCTGCATAATTGCTTATATTTATACTTACCCTGTAATTATAGCTTATGTTCCACCAAGGCACTGTAACATTTGAAGTGTTCAAGTAAATTAAGTCAGTTGTCACATTTGCATTAATTAAATTACTGAATATGTCAGTTGCCTGTATGGTTATAGTTATATTTTCACCTCTTGTTATGATGTCCCCCCTTTCATAAAGCTCCCTGTCGCTTGTAACCGTAATAAACAGGTTTGTAGTTTTTGTGACAGTTAGGTTAAAGGCATCGCTGCGTCCTATGTTTTTGCTTGTGCTGTTGTCCGTGCAGTTTACCTGCCATCTGTAATTGCCGTCGTTAAAGTTATTTACGCTAAAGCTCTGGGTAATATTCCGGGTTACAGAGTCGTCCGTTGTGTTTATAGTGTTGTTTATGATTAAGCTGCAATTGGCTATCTTCGAGAACTCGTCCGTTGCATTATAACTGAAAATAATATTCTCAATAGTTGATATCGAATTATTGGCAGGTGAAATCAATGTGACTATTGGCGGGCCTGTATCCGGAGCGACTGTTAAATTGAATATGGCAGAGCTGTTCGTATTGCCAGCTGTGTCCGTACAGTTGACTGACCAGTTATAATCTGCGTTGGCCATGTTATAAACCGTAAAGTTTTGCCTGATATTCTGCTGCACGGTATAATTGGTTTGGTTTACTTTATTATTTAAGACTAAGCTGCAATTTCTAATATGAGATATTTTATCCGTCACATTATAAACAAATGTTATATTTCCAATTAAAAATCTTGAATTGTTAGCAGGCGATATTAGTGTTACATTAGGACTAACCCTGTCAATTGATATATTATAATGCGTGTAATTTTGCCCAGTATTTCCTAAGCTATCATTTGCATAAACCTTAATTTGATATTGATTGCTGTCAGACAAACTACTTAAATCCCAAGTACAATTATATCCATTTAATCCATCAGAATCAGAGCAAGCAAATTTCCATGTTTCTGTTTCATTTTCCCTGTATTCAAATGTTGTTACATTAACACCAATTCCAAAGTCTGTAACAGTTGCATTGATAACAAAGGTATTAGCTGAAATATTAGTAAAGTTTTGAGGTATGTCTAATATTGCAACAGGTCCACTTTGATCTAGAGTTACAACCCTTGTTTTAGTAGAGTTTTCATTTGATGCTTTATCCCTGACAGTTATATTATAATAATAAGTTTCATTTTTATCTTCAATATTAGTGAAGTTAATGTTGAATGTTTGCGTTGTAAAGTTTGTTTCATTCACCAAATCAAAGCTTGAGTTATATAAAAAGAATGTAATATTTGCAAAGTTACTTTCATTAACACTCACATTAACAAAAATATAATTGACATTCACAAAGCTATTATTTGCTAAAGTTCCTCCTGAGAAATTTATCTTAGGATTTAAGGTATCTACATTTATTGTAAAATTAGTTGCATTAAATGCCTGGTTTGTTTCAGTATCATTGCAAAGCACATTCCATATAAAGTTACCATCCCTCAGATTGATTATTATTATGTCTTGTACTCCAGACGCCACAGTTGAATTTGTTTCATTAGCTTTCCAAGTTCCGCTTTCATTGTGATATAAAATGCAAGTATCTAAATTAATATCTGTTGCTGTATATCTAAAGTTAATTGTTGGAGTAGAACTCCAAGTGTTATTTATAGGCTCGTCAAGATTTATTCTGGGCCCTCTATTATCAACACCTATTGTCCTTATTGTGCTGTTCTTTAATCCGTCATTATCAGATACATTTAACCTTAAATAACAATTAAAGTTTTCTTCACTACATTGAGATTGAGTTAGTGTGTTAAATGTACAATTTGACTCGTTATTATCACAAAGCAATGATGGCGAGCTAAATGCATTGTTATCATCTAATTCAAAAATAAATCTTGTTATATTTTGATCATCTGTTGATGCAGAGCCATTCAATATTTCAATCCCATGCAAGTAAGTTCCATTCTTTGGATAAGTAAAGCTAGCATTTGGATGATCATTAACTGTTAGATTAATGCTTTCAGCTGATGAATAAGTTCCAATTAAATCAGAGCCAGCTCTACAAGAAATTTTCCATGCAGTTCTACCAGCATCAATTGTTGTTCTTATAGTAAAGTTAAATGCACAAACATCTGATGCATTGCCTTCGCTTAAATTTCCACAGAAATAACTGTCATTAAAGTTGACTAAAAATTGAGATGTTGTAGTTATATCTGCTACAATTCCACTTAAATTATATTGTGCATATAAGTTTACATCTGTACAATTTTGAACTCCATTATTCTCATTACAGGCTGCTCTACATTCCTGCCTATATGTGTAATTTAAACTAGGTTCAGATTCGTTAATTTCAAAATTTGCTAGCGGAAAAGTCATGTTAACTGTTAAAGTTGCAATGCTGCTGCTGTTAAACGTCAGTCCAGTTATTGTAGAGTTTAAGTTACCAGCAGTGTCGTTCACAAATGTTTGTGTCCAATTATATTGTCCAACTTTAGTCAGTTGGTATTCTGCCCAGTAAATACTGTTTCCCGATGCATCACCGCAAGAGCCTGTGCCGGTGTCATTGAAAAATAAGTCTGTAATTATATTGTCGGGCTCTCTTATTCTAGCATAGGTGGTATTCACCCCTGATAGAGCATCTTCAACAGTAACATTTAAACAAATATATGTAGTGATATTTAATACAGTACTGTTGGAACTTTCATTGCTTATTCTTGGGAATGTTAAGTCAACCTTAACTGTCCTGTTATTACTATAATTTATGTTATTTAAGTCGTCAGCGCAAGCAAGACTCCAGTTATAGAAGCCTTCTTCGAATGTTTGAGTAAAGTTATTAGTTATTGATTCTGTAATTGTATGATTTGTTTGATTTAGAATTTCATTTACAAA
Source organism: Nanobdellota archaeon (assembly GCA_038046185.1). Lineage (GTDB taxonomy): Archaea > Nanobdellota > Nanobdellia > Woesearchaeales > GW2011-AR4. The sequence continues at coordinate 520 of JBBSWR010000037.1, read as the reverse complement.
CAAACTGCAATTTTGAACAGTTAATATGGCATCTGTTGCATTATATTCAAACAAGACAGTATTTGAATCATTATTTCTCCAAGTATCATTTAATGGAAATTCTAAATTAACTTGAGGTGGTGTTGCATCAATCCTTATAGTCCTATTTTCGGTTGAATTATAATTGCTGGCAGAATCATTCAGCCAGACATAATAAGTGTATTCTCCATCTGCTAAATTATTCAGAGTAAAGTTTGTGAAGTTATCTGTACCATACAATCTTGTTTCGTTTAAGGTGCCATTCCAGTACAAAATTATGAATGCTGAGTTATTTTCAAAGTGAGTGACGTTAATAACTAGTGCAGCGGATGTCTGATTTGTATTATTTAAAGGAGTCGGTTCAATAAAGATAATCTGCGGGTTTATAGAGTCAAGAGTAATGATTCTGGTTTCAGTGGAATTTTCATTGCTTGCCCTGTCTCTCACAGTCACATTATAGTAATACCTTTCATTTAAATCAGCTATATTAGAGAAATTAACG
>JBBSWR010000036.1:0-2437 GCA_038046185.1 Nanobdellota archaeon | reverse complement strand
CCAGAATGGCTTGGAGCAGCTTGTTGATCAGCAACTTGTGTAGATACACCGTCTGCACCCAAGTCAAGATAATTGACTCTTGGTGCATCCTCATCGGTCAAATCTTCAATTACGATAAACGTTGGTTCATCGTCAATTGTTCTAAGACCTGTATAAGTTGATGCTGAATAGATGTTGAGCTGATTAACCATTGTGTATTCTAATGTACCTGCAAATGTATTGGTGTTATCACCCGTTTCCTCTAATTCGAATCTAATGATTTGGTTAGCTATCCTTTGGGATGCTTGTTCACCAGTACCAGTAAATCCGTATGAGAAGAAGTCAACTGCAATTGGATCTGCTGCATCACCGGCGACTACAACGTTTGAAGTGTCGGCGATATCATCAGCAGTGTGATGTACGATAAGTAATCCAATGAGTCGAGTGTCGGGTGTCATATTTGCATTGAAAATAGGTTCTACAAATGCTGTGCTATTGAGTGATGTGAAACTTTGTGGGCTTACATCTTCTGCAATGAGCATTGAACCAACACCTGCATTCACTACATCATTTGTAATGATAGAGGTTGTGTGATTTAGCAAGTAGACATCAAACTTTCCAGTACTATTGAAACTTCTAACATCCAAGTTAAGGAGGTTCATTCCAAATAATCTGTCGGTTGCATTTGTACGTGTATCATAAATGGAGTTTCTCAATTCACCCATGGTGGTTTGCAAATCAATTACAATAGAGTTTGCTTCAACAGCTGCTGCGTTAGTAGCGTTAACGATTGCTCGTTGACTGAAACTATTAACAGATTCTGTTGTTGCTGCTTCATTGGTAATATCGGCTGCAAGTAACTTACCGTCACTGTTAATGCCTTCACCAACTACATTGACTCCCCAATTGGAGCCAGTTGTAAAGTTAGCATAGACAACAACAGTTGAGTTTGTTCCTTCACCAAGTGTGTATGGATCACCAGTCTTTAATGATGGAATTAATCCAACATCTGGATTGTTTAGATCCAAGTCTTCATCAGCTCTGCTGTTTTTGTTGGCATCAGAATCAACTAGAACGATTGGAATCTCTTCACCAGAGTTCCATTCATTATCAGTTGGCTGAATATCAACAGTTGCAAAGTTAAATCCGACTAAGACGGTTGTTGGTACTTCATTATAATCAACAGTAGCAGAAGTTCCTCTAGCTGCATTGGATGTGATTTCGAGAACAGATGTATCTGTTTCATCATAACTTCCAAATATGCCGCTGTTTGGTCCCTGCTCAGTGATTGTAACTGGTACTGATCCTGCATCTAGCTCGTTTCCAGTAGTAGCAGAACCAGATGTTGAACAACTGGTAGCTGTGTTAGCTGTGAGACAAGTGAGCATAGAATCACCATTGTCTTGTATTGTAAGTACTGGGTTAGTAGCACTTTGTGTATTTGCATTGACACGCAATAAACCGTTGGTCTCAACCATCATAGACTGTAATGTAGTCTGTGTGAGTTGAATTACACCATCAGTTACGGTGTCAGCATTAGCAAGACCATTCTCATCGAATACTTGATAATACGCACCAAATGTGCCAGATGAAGAACTCTGTGTACCAAAGGTCCAAGAGTCTTCATCTGTTGGGTCAATGTTTAGCCACAAATCAGTAACTGTTAGATGAACTTGTGAAGAGGTTGTGTATACAGATCTATCCAAAGCTGCTCCTGCAAATTGTTCAACAGTATCAAAGGTTAATGTGGTTGTTTGAGTGCCACCACCTTTGTTGTACTGAATCACAACGTTACCAGTTGGGTTTAGAGTATAGAGTTGTATAAATGGCCAGAAAGCGGCAGTAGATGTTGAAACACCTTTGGTACCATTGATACCAATTTGTCCAATATTTAATGCGCTACTTGCTGAAGGAATGTTAAGAGATTTTACTTCTCTTAGTACTTCCATTGCATCTGTTCCGTTTTTGTTTCCACTTCCATTTGTTCTTTCAGTAGAACAAGTACCAGTAATGGCCTCAGTACCAGTTGAGGTACCGTTTTGACCAAATACTCCTTGAACTCCGTTTGTAGAGTTGTAGTGCGGAACTGCTACACCAGATGTATCAGAAACAGAGACACCAAGGTATGTTAGTGCTGAAGCTGCAGTACAGAATGTACCGAAGTCCAGACCACTGCCTTTTGCGCCACCGCCTGTTACAGCTGTAGTAGAATCTGCAATCATTGCCATTGTCTTATCTGCAAAGTAACCATACCAGTTACCATCTACGGCTTGAGCCATTCTTAGCTTTTTGCCGTTAATGGTAACGTCTGGTTCACCTTTTGCCTCATCAGTATCATTAACATCACTATCGATTACAACGACTTCAATTACTTGAGGTCCTGACATGTAGTTCGAAAACTGTGAGTTTTCTGCGGAGACAAATAAGTTAGCGTTAGCTGCATGTGCTGCTGGTACCA
>JBBSWR010000035.1:0-1668 GCA_038046185.1 Nanobdellota archaeon | reverse complement strand
TTTTATCACCATAATTTGAATAAGTTAGTGGTATAAATAAGTTTTGGTTAATCCTCAAATAGCCTCTCCAATCATATAAATCGAGCCGGTCACGACAATCAAGTCGCCATTTCCGGCATTTTTCTTAGCATAATTCAGGGCATTTTTTGGATTATCTATTAGTTTAATTTTAATTTTTTTATTGCAATTAATTTTATTGAAAATTCTCAATAATTCCTGTGGTTTGGAAGCTTTTGGATTACCAGATTTGGTGAATATTATTGAAGAAACAAGCGGATTGATTATCTTAAACATATCTTCAATATCTTTATTGGACTGCACTCCGACAACAAAAATAAAATTCTTAATTTTCCTTTGTTTCTTGAATATATATAATTCTTTTTTCAAAACTTTAAATCCGTCAGGATTGTGCGCTCCGTCAATCAAAACATTTTTTGAGATAAAACCCATCCTGCCGGGCCATTCTGTTTTTTCAATTCCGGTTTTTATTTGATTTTCATTTAATTTAATTAAATCATTTTTTCTTAAAATTTCTATGGTCGTCAGAGCAATATCCTTATTCTCTTGCTGGAATGTACCATTTAAATGCTTGAAATTAACATCACTAAATTTTCCCGGCAAGGTTAACAGCGCATTTTTTTGCTTAGCAATTTTCTTAATAACTTTCAGGGCGCTTCCTTTCGCGCCCGTAACGACGGGAACATTTTGTTTTATTATTCCTGCCTTTTCAAAAGCAATTTTCTCGACTGTGTTTCCGAGCAAATCAGTATGTTCTAATCCAATATTTGTGATAACAGAAACTAGCGGAGTAACAACATTAGTTGCATCCAGTCTGCCTCCTAATCCAACCTCCAAAATAACATAATCAACATTGTTTTCCTTAAAATAAAGAAAGGCCATTGCAGTTGTGATTTCAAAAAAGCTTTGATTAGTTATGTGCGGCTTTACTTTCAGAAAATAATTGACAATTTCTTTGTCAGTTATAAAATGATTATCAACTCTCATTCTTTCGTTAAATTCTTTTAAATGCGGGCCGGTATACATTCCGACTTTATATCCCGCTCCCCTTAAAATATAGAACATCATTGCGCAAACACTTCCTTTTCCGTTTGTTCCGGCAACATGAATGCATTTCAGCCGCTTCTCAGGGTTTCCTATCCTGTCAAGCAGCGATTGCACTCTTTCTACTCCAAGCTTTACTTCAGGAGTTTCAAGGCTGTAAAGATATGCGAGTATTTTTTTATAATCCATAGCGAGTGCATAAATTAATAAATTAATAAATGTTGTCAATCGGTATGAATAAGAAATCTGAATTGCAGCAAATAGCAAAAGAAATTGAGAAATGCAAAATCTGCAGGCAGGGCAAGACCGGAAAAGCTGTCCCCGGGGAAGGAAATCCCAATGCCGAGCTTGTCTTTATAGGGGAAGCGCCGGGAAGAAACGAGGCAGAGGTCGGAAAGCCGTTTATCGGCAGGGCGGGAAAACTATTAAAATCAATAATAAAAGATATGGGGATTGATGAAAAAGAAGTTTTTATCACAAATCCGGTAAAATATCTGCCGCTGAAAGGCACACCGTCAACAGCCGATATAAAACACGGAAAAACGCATCTTGAAAAACAGCTAAAGATTATCAATCCGAAAATAATTGTCCTGCTTGGCAGAGTTG
>JBBSWR010000034.1:0-6313 GCA_038046185.1 Nanobdellota archaeon | reverse complement strand
TTTCAACTGCTAAATCTTATAAAGAAGTCATATGTCGAAGATTAAACAGTATCCGAAAATGTTGTGATAACCCCCTTTTGGGCAAAAACTTAGAGTTAAAAGAATAAAAATCTCAACAAATAGTTGTTAAAATCAATTATGTATACTTCAGTATATATTTGACAGTACATATCATTACAAATCTCTGTATGTGCACAATTAACCGAAAGTTTTATATAGTATGTGCCCATACAATATTATGTGGCGTATATAGAAACAATAAAGCGGAATAATAAGGAATATTACTACATTACAAAAAATGTAAGGCTGAGCTTAAACAAATGGAAAAAAATCAGAATTTTCTTAGGGGATAAAAAACCTTCAAAAGAAGAACTAAAAAAACATGCTAAAGAGATAGAAGAAAAGGCAAAACCATTCTTAAAATTATCAAATTATTCTTATCTCTCTGAGCATGACGCAGAAACTTTACAGGATTTAAAAGAGAGTTACAATGTATGGCTAAAACACATTCCTAAAAGTGTAAGGGAAAAGTTAAATGAGGATTTTGTAATACGCTTTACCTACCATACCAATGCAATTGAAGGCAACAGACTAACTTTAAGACAGACTGCACTTATTTTGAAAGATAAAGTGATACCCACAGGCGTACGAGCAGAAGATTATAATGAAGCAATAAATGGAAAAGAATGTTTGGATTATGTCAAGAATTACAAAGGAGACTTAAATACAAAATTTCTTGAAAAAATCAATGGAATCCTTACAAAAAATACAGGCGTGGTCTATGGTGGAAGAATCAGATTTTTTGATGTAAAAATACAAGGCTCGGCACACGTTCCTCCACCCCACTACGAAGTCAAAAAACATCTGCTTAACTTCTTTAAATGGTACAGTGCGAATAAAAATAAATTGCATCCTTTTGAATTAGCCACATTGATTCATGCGAAATTAACATGGATACATCCATTTGAAGATGGAAATGGCAGGTCTGCTAGGGCAATTATGAACTTTATTCTAATAAAAAAAAATTTCCCTATGTTTTTTATCCCATTTGAGAAAAGAGAAGACTACTATCAATCATTAGAGATTGCTGATAAAGGAGAATACAAAGACTACATCTCTAGAATTTTACACTTGATAATTGACCAAATAAGAAGTTACGGGCACAATAAAAAAGAATAAACATTTTAATGTGCACATACAATAATAATTAATAACGAACGCCAAGATTCTTACTACTTTTAACGTGAGTGTGCCCCTGGAGCCTTATCATTAAAGTATCGCTCCGCTTTTTTTGATAGGACTATTTGTGCCCGAGTAATAACTCTAGCGCGCTTTAAGATAATTTATTTTAGAAATATCAAATTACCTCTTCATAATCTCCAGCAACTCATTCTTTTTCTCATTCATCATTCCTTCAGAATCAGCTTCGAGGTTTAATCTCAGCAAAGGCTCCGTGTTGCTTGGCCTTACATTGAAATGCCAGTCTTCGAAATCAACTGAAATTCCGTCTAATCTTGATATTGATTTTTGGTTTTGCTTTTTATAAATTGATTCAATTTCATCCATTTTAGCATCTTTATCCTTCACTTCCACATTTGTTTCTTCAATTGTGTGGTATTTTCTGAACTCATCCAATAGCTCCGACAGCGGCTTATTTTCTTTTGATACAATCTCAGCTACAATCAGGCTGGTTATGATGCCGGAATCTGCCCTGTAGTTGCCTATATAATAATAGTGCGCGGAATGCTCGCACGCAAATACTGCCTTTGTCTGCCGCATTGTTTCTTTTATGAAAGAATGGCCAACCCTTTCAACAATCGGAATCCCGCCGTACTTTATTATTGTTTCAGGAACAATTTTGCTGCATACAACATTATGAATAATTTTTACGCCTTTCTTTTTGGATAAAATATTTTTTACAATTAAAGATGAAATTAAGGAGCTGTTGATTACATTCCCTTTTTCATCAACAAAGAAAATTCTGTCAGCATCCCCGTCAAAAGCCATTCCGAAATCACATTTATTCTTTTGTACGATTTTTTGCAATTCAACCAAATTTTCAGATTTCGACGGGTCAGCAAGGTGATTTGGAAAATTTCCGTCAAGCTTGAAATATAATGGAATTATTTTTGTAGGTAATCCCTTGTAAACCAATGGAATTATTTTTCCTGCCATCCCGTTGCCGGCATCAACTGCAATTTTCAGTTTTCTTAATTTTTTAACATCAATAAATTTGTGGACGTGCTTAACATAATCTTTAAGAATATCTTTCTTGATTATTTTTCCTTTATTTTTGATTTTTGATTTTAAGTATCCTTCTCCCTCAACAATTTTTTTAATTGCCCGTATTCCCGTGTTTTCATTTATCGGAATAGCATTTTCCCTGCACAGTTTCATTCCATTATACTGTGGGGGATTGTGGGAAGCTGTGAACATTGCTCCGGGCTTGTCAAGAAATCCGGATGCAAAATAAACCGCATCAGTGCAAACCTCTCCGATAAAGATTGCATTCGCACCCTGCTCGGTTATCCCTTTCATCAGCGCTTTGCTTAATCTCGGGGAAGACACCCGCATATCAGAGCCGACAATGATATTTTTTGCCTTTAGAAAATGAGTAAATGCCCTGCCTATCTTATAGACTATCTCTTCGTTAAGAGTTTCAGGATACACCCCCCTAATATCATATGCTTTGAAGATTTCAGGCATTACAATCAGAATTTGTCCATTATCAATTAATATTTAAATGTTTGTTGATATTGCTAAATTATTCCAGCTCTTCATCTTTTTCTTCTATCGGCACAACGCCTTTCCATTGCTTCTCAGCCAATTTGTACCTTTCAATTGTTCCGATGTCAAACCACTGGCCTGCAAAAGGAAATCCCCTTAATCTTCCGAGTTTTGCAAGTTTTGGAAAGACATCTTGCTCCAGCATTGAAAATCCGTCCGGAATCATGTCAATGACTTCCGGTTCCATAATGTAGAATCCGGCATTAATCAAGTTTGAAGGAGCATCCTCTTTTTTTGGCTTCTCTACAAATTCAATTATTCTTGAGCCGTCAAGCCGCGCAACTCCGTAATGAGAAGGATCCTCAACTGTGGTCAGGGCAAGGGTAGCAAGAGCGTCTTTTCTTTTGTGGAGCCTGAACATTCTGGGAATGTTTATATTTTTTAATTCATCCCCGTTTGAAACTATAAAGCTGCCTTTCAGGTATTTTTTTGCCAATTTTAGCGGGCCTGCCGTGCCGAGCGGCTCATCTTCTTCAACATAGGCAATGTTTACTCCAAAATTGCTCCCATCTCCAAAATAATCCTTTATCTTGTCCTTAAGGTGGCCGACGCATAAAACAATATCCCTTATCCCGTGTTTTTTCAATAAATCAAAGATATGCTCCGTCACAGCTTTTTTGTGAACTTCAAGGAGCGCTTTGGGAGTTTTATCTGTTAACGGCTTTAATCTTGTGCCTTTTCCCCCAACAAGAAGAACTGCTTTGCTTGGAATATTTGTGCCCAAAGACTCTGATAAAAGATTTTCAATTTCCTGAGACCTGTTTTTAATATCAAGGCCGTCTACTCTTTTATCTATCTGCTCTATCAGGTCTTTATCTAGAGTTATGGTAATTCTTTCTTTCATTTCAGCCCCATTTTTGCATTTTTAGGTCATTTATAAACCTTTTGTTTTTTGTATGATGAAGTATGATGAAATAGAAAACTTTAAATATCCCTTAGAGCTACCCCGAAAAGGGGATTATGGACAGAAACTTAGCGTTGGATTTTGTGAGGGCTACAGAAGCTGCGGCTATAAGCTCTTCTTTCTGGGTCGGCAAGGGAAATGAGAAACAGGCTGACCACGCTGCGGTTGAAGCTATGCGAAAAGCGTTTAGTGTCATCGATATGGACGGCACCATCGTGATTGGCGAAGGCGAGAGAGATGAAGCGCCGATGCTTTACATAGGCGAAAAAGTCGGTTCCGGAAAAGGAATGAAGCTTGATATTGCTATTGATCCGCTAGAGGGAACTACTATCACTGCAAGGGGCGACCCGAATGCGATGTCTGTTTTTGCAGCAGCCCCTCACGGCGGATTATTAAACGCTCCTGACACTTACATGGACAAAATTGCCGTAGGCCCAAAGTGTGTAGGCGCAATAGACCTTGACGCTTCTGTTGAAGAAAATGTCAGTACTGTAGCTAAAAAGCTCGATAAAGATATTGAAGAAGTTACTGTGATGATACTTGACAGGGACAGGCACAAAGAGCTGATTGAAAAAGTAAGGAAATGCGGCTGCCGAATTAAACTGATACGGGATGGAGACATTGCAGGTGCCTTGGCGCCGGCTATTAAAGAGTCAGGAGTAGACCTATTAATTGGAAGCGGTGGAGCCCCTGAGGGAGTTATCGCAGCAGTCGCGCTCAAATGCTTTGGCGGCGAAATACAGGGAAGATTAAAATTCAGGAATGAGAACGAAAAGGAAAGGGCCAAAAAAATGGGGATGCAAGATATCAATCAAAAATTAATGATGCACGATTTAGTAAAAAGCGAAGAAGCGATGTTTGCAGCAACAGGGGTTACTGACGGAGCAATTTTAAAAGGAGTCAGATTTACAAGCCATGGGGCCGTAACTCATTCAATCGTAATGCGGGCAAAAACAAAAACCATAAGATTTATAGAGGCACACCATCATTTCGAGCATTTTCCGGATTATTAAATTCAAAAATAAAAATAAAGGTGAAAAAATGACGCATCATACACACTTAACAGAAAAGGATGTAAATATACCGGCAGATGTGCCTGAATCAATGAAAAAAGAGTACGTAAAAAATTATTTAAAAATGACGCACAGCAGCGGCAATCTGATGCTGTTTGCAGGAGATCAGAAGATTGAGCATTTAAATGATGATTTCTACGGCAAAATAAAAGTTGCCGACAAGGAAGTTCAGATTCCGATTGATGACGCTGACCCTGAGCATTTGTTTAGGATTGCAAGCAAGGCAAAGATCGGGGTTTTTGCAACACAGTTTGGCTTGGTTGCGAAATACGGCCTGAGCTATAAGGATGTGCCTTATCTGATAAAATTAAATTCTAAATCTCATTTGGTAAAGGCATCCCAAAGAGATCCTCTGAGCTTAGGAATGCTTTCGGTGGAAGATGTTGTAAAGTTCAAGCAGGATTCAGGGCTAAACATAGTTGGTGTTGGCTACACAGTTTATGCAGGCAGCGAATTTGAGAATGACATGATAGCGGACGCTGCAAGGGCCGCATTTAAGGCGCACCAGCACGGTTTGCTTGCAGTATTTTGGATGTACCCAAGAGGAAAAGCCGTTTTGGACGAGAAAGATCCTCATTTAATTGCAGGGGCTGCAGGGATGGGCGCATGCCTTGGGGCAGATTTTGTAAAGGTAAATTATCCCAAGCCGAAAGAGGGAAAATCAGCTGAATCTTTTAAGGAAGCAATATCCGCAGCCGGAAAAAGAACAGGAGTCATTACCGCAGGCGGCTCTTCAAAAGGAGTAAAAGAATTCTTGCAGGAAACCTGGGACCAGATAAATATAAGCGGGTGCAGGGGGAATGCAACAGGAAGGAATATTCACCAGAAGCCGTTGGATGAGGCAGTAAGGCTGGCAAATGCTATTTCTGCAATAACCATAGACGGAAAGAGTGTTGAAGAGGCAGTGAAAGTTTATGGGGGATAATCGGAGGAATTAATTATGGCTATACGGGTAGGAATAAACGGCTATGGGACTATCGGAAAAAGAGTTGCCGACGCGGTTGCATCGCAGAAAGATATGAAATTAATTGGAGTAACAGCACATTCTTACAGTTTCAACACGGAAGTTGCAAGGAAAAAAGGATACAAAATATTTGCCGCCGGCGAAGATAACGATTTAAAAATAAACGGAATCACCCCTGACGGCAGCTTGAAAAATCTTCTCGATGAAGTGGATATAATTGTTGATGCGACTCCAAAAAAAATTGCCCAGGACAATCTGGAAAAATTATATAAGCCAAACAAAATAAAAGGAATTGTGCAGGGCGGAGAAAAGCACCAGGTTACAGGAGTTTCTTTTGTTGCGCAGTGCAATTACGATGAAGCATTAAATAAAGATGCTGTAAGAGTTGTGAGCTGCAACACAACCGGATTGTGCAGGACTCTGGATGCCGTGAATAAGCATTATGGGATTACAAGCGTTTATGCAACAATGATAAGGCGAGGCGCTGACCCATGGGATATTTATCACGGCCCTATAAATGCGATAGTCCCTGTTTTGGAAATGCCGAGCCATCATGGGCCGGATGCGCGAAGCGTCCTTCACAAT
>JBBSWR010000033.1:0-4723 GCA_038046185.1 Nanobdellota archaeon | reverse complement strand
TTCATACCTTATAGTCTAAGTGTTCAGCAGAAGCCTATGCATGGTTTTCATTTTTTTCTTCTTTTTTATAATTCTAAGCTAAAAAATTTTAATAGATAAATTTATAATAATTTTATATTGTCATATTCCCATGATATGTTTAGGAATCGAATCAACAGCCCATACATTCGGCTGCGGAATAATTGATGATAAGGGAAAAGTCTATGCGAATGTTACTGACGCATTCAAAACAGAAACCGGGGGCATTAATCCATCGGAAGCAAAAAAGCATCATGAGAATATTAAAGACAAAGTTGTTGAAGATGCTTTAAAGAATGCAAATTTAAAATTAAAAGATATTGACTTGGTTTCTTTTTCGCAGGGTCCCGGGATTGCACCATGCTTAATAGTTGGAATGAAAAAAGCAAAAGAACTGGCAAATAAATTAAAAGTTCCACTAGTCGGTGTTAATCACTGCATTGCGCATCTTGAAATTGGAAAGTTAATGACAAAAGCAAAAGACCCGGTTCTTCTTTATGCTTCAGGCGCAAATACTCAAGTAATTGCTTACGACGGCGGCAAGTACCGTGTTTTTGGAGAAACTTTAGACCAAGGTGTTGGAAATTCTTTAGACCAGTTTGCGAGATACATCGGATTAGGATTTCCAGGCGGACCAAAGATTGAAAAATTAGCATTGGAAGGAAAAAATTATGTTGAGCTTCCCTATGTTGTCAAAGGAATGGATGTTTCTTTTTCAGGAATATTAACAAATTTAAAACAAAAATTTGATTCCAAAAAATTTAAAGTTGAAGATTTGGCTTATTCATACCAAGAAACAATATTTGCAATGCTTGTTGAAGTTTCCGAGCGTGCAATGGCGCACACCGGAAAAAAAGAACTTGTTATTGGCGGCGGAGTTGGCTGCAACAAAAGATTAAGGGAAATGTGCACGATAATGTGCAGCGAGAGAAATGCAAAATTTTACGCGCCGCCAAATAATGTTCTTGTTGACAACGGATTGATGATTGCTTGGCTTGGAATTCTGCAGAAAAAACAGGGAACAAAAGATTATGTTTCAATCGACATAAGGCCGTATGAAAGAACGGATGACGTGGAAGTGAAGTGGAGATGAAAAGTCATTTTGTGGAGTAATTTTTTCTAAATTTATCTACTATCAAGTAACGAAAGATTTATAAATATTCTAATTCTGCATCTTATTACATGGTTTTATACAAAGCTGTACTGGAATTAGGGAAGCAGGGAAGATATCCAAAGTTAGTTGCCCCCAGCCTCGAGCAAATTCTTATAGTAGCACACAGATGGCTAGGTGGTAAAGTAGATATAAGACCCGAAGATCTGCTCAGTGAAAATGTATCAATCAGGCTCGGCTCCAATACGAGTGTTAACGCATTTTATGATGAAGAAGGAAAAGAACAGTTTCTTGGATTTGAATTAAAGCATCCTGATTCAGAGAACCCGTTACATGGATGGTTAACAATTTTTGCCACAAAGGTTACTCCAGATAGATCCACTGCCCAAATAACATTAGATAAAATAGATGCCGCATCAGGAAAGCCCATACAGAATAGCATTATTTCACGGCCTAAACTAGTCCCCATGTTAATCAATGAGTTCGGGGCGTTTGAGCCAAATATGGACATATTAACTTACCCGATGCAAATACCCCCATCACAAGCTGAACTATTTGCAGGATTTCTAAATGATCCTTTAAGAAAATTGCCAGTCGTTTATGCCAGCAGAACTAACAGGGATGGGCGGCTGCTTGTAGATCCCAATAAAACGGCAGATATAGTTTGCGGAATAGCGCATGTAGTATATCCTGAAAATCTTAGGGCATCAAACGAAATTGAAAGATTTATGCCCACAAAAGACAGGAAATGTTACGACGGAGCTGTCAGAATTTATTGGCCGGGCGTATCCGGGCAAATGTTTAACAAATATTTCACACCTGAGCAATTGAGAAATAGTGGATTTTTTAGAAGATATAATTTCAATCAGACAGTACTTAGTGTTATTTCTGAATTCTTAACAAAAGGGCCGGATGTTGTAACAATTAAAGACATAAAGGATGTGAAAACAAGAAAAACACAAAGCTACCTTAATGAAGCTAGAGACTATGGGGCCCTAGCAGAAAGCTATGCCGATGAAAATACATCATTAAGGCAGAATGTTTTGAGACTTGAAACTCTAAGTTCAACACTTGATCAAAGATGCAGGCTTCTTCAGGAAGCTCTTGATGACAGGGCAAATTTGGCTCCCGAGAGGTCAAATGACTCCCTTGAAATAGCAAATGTCTACGATGCTGTTCAGGTAGTTCAGAAAGTATTTTCGGACAGGGTTGTGTTCTTATCAAGAGCTGTAAACGATGCAAGAAAATCCGAATATGATGACGCTAATGCGGTATTTCAAGCATTAAAGGTTCTTGCAACCACTTACTTGGACGCAAGAAGGGGAATTGCAAGTGTTAGGGACATGAATGGTTTATTCATGCAAAATTGCGGATTTAAATACGCCGGGGGCCAACATGAGAAAACCATGATGGCCTATCGAGAGGAATATTATGCAACAATTGAGGATGGCAGGAAGATTACGCTTGAAGAGCACCTCAAAGGCGGAATCGGAAGGGATCCAAGAAATAATATAAGGATCGCTTTTCATTATGATACGTTGACAAAAAAAGTTTATATCGGATATTTCGGAACTCACCAGACAAATACCAAAAGTTAGATTTTCAATCAAACTATTTTACTTATTCCGCCGCTACAATCTGCCTTAGAATATTCTGCTTTCCTTTCCAGTCCAGTACAACTTTTAGAACATCCTGTATGGTTTCGACCGGAATGATATTGATTTTCTTCATTTTTTCTTTGTCGATTATAATATCACGAAGATTTGATTTTGGCACGACTACATTCCCGATTCCGGCTTCTATTGCAGCCTCAACTTTTGCAGTAACTCCGCCTATGGGCAATACTTCTCCACGGACAGACAAGCTACCAGTCATTGCAAAATCCTGCCTTACAGGAACTTTCTTGAATGCCGAAATCACGGATGTTGCAACCGCAATGCTGGCTGAATCCCCCTCAACACCCTCATAAGTCTGCAAAAACTGGACATAAATATCGTGCTTTTCTTTCAAGTCCTCTCCAAAATATTTTTTAATTATAGCTGTAACATTTTTAACAGCCTCTTTTGCTATCTCACCAAGCTTGCCGGTGGCGATTATTTCGCTTTCTTTTCCGCCCGGAGTTACTTCAGATTCAATAGGCAAAATTATTCCGGAATAAGGCGGCGTCACACCAATCACCGCAAGGCCGTTCACTCTTCCAATCCTTTTGCCTGTTGTGACGATTATTTCATATTCTTTTTTCTGCTCGATAAACTTGTCAGCAATCTGCTGCTCAAGTGTTCTGGCAATTAATTTCGCCCCGACAATGTGCTTTTTCTGGACAAATTTGGATTTATCTTCAAGCGCCATATCGCCGGCCGCCCTGATTAATCCGCCCAGCTCCCTTAATCTTAAAGTCAAATGCCCTTTTCTGTTTGCCCTTCTTCTTGCTTCTTCAACGATTAATTCAACCGCTTCCTTGCTGAAATGTGGAATCCTTTTGTCCTTGATAACTTCCTGCGCGACAAAAACGGCTATTTTATTTTGGTTCTCCTCAGTATCTTTAATTGTTTCCTGCATGTATATTTCATAGCCATAGCCGCTTATTCTGCTTCGCAAAGCCGGATGCATATGCTTTATAGTTTCCAGGTTTCCCGCCGCAATCATAACATAATCGCATGGAACCGGCTCTGTCCTGACCATCGCTCCTGCGCTCCTCTCGCTCTGCCCGGTAATTGCAAATTTTCTTTCCTGCAGTGAAGATAATAATTCCTGCTGTGTTGCCGGCTGCAAAGTCGCAATCTCATCGATAAATAAAACTCCCATGTGTGATTTATGAATCATGCCTGCAATTACCCTTTCATGCGCCGGTGTTCCTAACCCACCTGACTGGAACGGGTCGTGCAATACATCTCCAAGCAAAGCTCCTGCGTGGGCTCCGGTTGCGTCGTTAAACGGCGCCTGCTTTTTTTTGTAATTATCAACAATCACCCTTGGAACTTTTACCTTGGTTTCCGCCCTTTTTCCAAGGTTCATGCTTATTGTAAATGCAACAAGAATTAATATGGACATTATTGAAGTTGATGCCGACATTATTGCCGCTGTCACGCTTCCGAATTTGCTGAAATAAGTCCAGGTCCAGAAAGGAATGAAAAAAGAAACTATAACTATGATAAACATGATTATATTCTGATTCTTGAACATAGTCATTGACTGCAGTCTTGCTTTTGCAACCAAATCCCTTCCCTGTCCGCCGGGCAGCGTCCTTATCAAAGGCATGTTCTCATCATTTGGATTGGGAAATGAAACTATATCTACAAGCTTTTCATTCGGCAATAATTCTGCCAATGCAAGGCCAAGCATAGATTTTCCGGTTCCGGGCTCGCCAATCAAAAGAACGTGCCTTCTCTGCTGCGCGGCTTTCTTGATGACTTTAACCGCTTCATCCTGCCCGATTACCTGGTCGATAATCTTGGCGGGCACTTTTATGTCTGCTGTTGAATTAAATTTTAAGTTAACCATCCCAACCTTGTGTATGTTTGGTTATTTTTAAAGGTTGCTATAAATTAAGCATATAAGAAAAATATGATAATAAGTAATAATAGAAAATATTTT